>JAPLSS010000369.1 GCA_026398515.1 Candidatus Sumerlaeota bacterium
GCCGACCATGCGCAGGGGATTCCCCTCGGCGTCCCGTTCGATCACCTTGCCGCGCGCCAGCCCCCACGCCCATTCGCCCGACTCGCACAGCAGGCGGTGCTCGCTTTCGAACAGCGGCGTTTCGCCGGCCAAGTGCCGCTCCAAGGCCTCCATGATCAGCGGCTCGTCGGCGGGGTGGAACAGCTGACGCACGGAGCGGAAATGCGGCGCAATGTCTCCGGGGGCGTAGCCAAGGATCTCTTCCCAACATCCGCCCAGAGCCATCTCGCCGGTCTGAACGTTCCAGTCCCACATGCCCAGCCGCGCCCCCTCGATCGCCATGCCCAGCCGCTGTTCGCTGAGACGAACCGCCTCCTCGGCCTTCTTGCGCTCGGTAATGTCGGCGACCTGGACCATGTAGCCGCTGGGCGTCGCAGCCTCGGACGGCCCCAGGGGGGTGATGCGCGCGTCCACGTGCATCTTGCCCGATTTCGCGGTCGGGTACAGGCCGTGGCGTTTGACCTTCCCGAAGTCGAAGGCGATTTCGTATTCCACCGGTTCTGTCAATGGGAACCGGTTTCGAATGTCTTCCGGAACGTTGGGACTGCTAAACAGATGAAAGCCGCGCACCTGATCGACGCCCGACACGCCGAACAGGTCCAGGGAGGCCCGATTCGTATCGACCAGCCGTCCGTCGGCGTCATAGATCTCGATGCCGATGGGCGACTTGTCGAACAATTCGCGCAGTTTCTCCTCGCTGGCCCGCAGCGCCTCGCTCTGCCGCTTGCGTTCGGTGATGTCCTGCAGCGCGCCCATGATGCCCACCACGGTCCCCGCGCGATTGTGCAGCGGCGCCGTGGACAGGCTCAGGTCGATCAGCGCGCCGTCCTTGCGGCGCCGGCGAATCTCCACGCCGGAGAAGGACTCGCCCGCGGCCACGCGCGCGCGCAGAATCTCAAATTCGGCCCGTCTCTCCGGCGGCACGACGAGGTTCGGCTTTCCCACCGCCTCCTCCGCCGTCCAACCGAAAATGCGCTCGGCGGCCGGATTCCACAGCAGGGTGTTGCCCTCGATGTCTAAGACTTGAATCGCCACCGGCGAGGCCGACACCAACGCTTGCAGGCGCTCTTGGGCGTGGAACAACTCGCGATGGGTGAATTTCCGATCGGTGATGTCCAGGACGACCATGACGAAATGCGCCGGCTCGCCTTGGCCGTCTCGCGTCAGACGCGCTCGCACCCCGGCCCAGATGCGCCGTCGACCCTTCGGCTGGCAACGCACCTCCATGTCCGCCACCGTCGTGTCGCCGCTCAGAAGGCTTTGGAGCGCCTGCTCCGCGCTCCGCCAGTCTTTCGGGAGCGTCACGGATTGCACACTCGTGGCCAGCAGTTCCGCCTCGCTAGAGCCGAGCATCTGGCACAGCGCCGGGTTGACGCGCAGGAACCGCCCGTCGAGCCCCACCCACGCCACGCCGACCTGGACCGCCTCCAGCGTCGCGCGCAACTCCTCGGCGTTCTCCCGGTACGCCTCCTCGGCCTGTTTGCGCCCCGTCGCGTCGATGAACAAGACGACCAATTGCCCCTGTTCCGGCACATAGGCGGCGAGTTCCAGGTGCTTGTGGAACGCCGAAAAGAACTGCTCCCACTGGGCCGGCGCGGCGCCGGTCGTCATTTCCACGAAGCGCTCGCGGTCGATCGACGGCAGAGTCTCCGAAAGGCGCTTGCCCCGCGCCTGCGCCGCGGAAATCCCGCTGATCCGCTCGGCGGCCGGGTTCATCTCCAGGATCGCGTAGTCCGCCGCCTGCCCATCGCGCGTCGGCACGGCCTCCAAGAGCGCGAACCCGCACAGCGCGTGGTCGAACAGCGCGCGGTAGCGCCGCTGGGTTTCGCGCGCCGCTTCCCCGCCGGGCGCCGGGCCGCGCCGCGCCAAGGCCTCCTCCAATTCCCTGACGCGCGCCCGCAGCCGGTCGAGCTCGCCCAAGCCTTCAGAGACGTTCGGTTGTTGCAGATTCATGATGGATCCCTGGCGGGCGTCGGTCGCTCTTCCTCGCGCCCTCGGCGGCGAACGCAGAAGGTCCCCCGCCTTCGGGCGACAACCTCCCACACCGCAACACTTTCCGCATCGTCACGACGGGGAATAGGGAAGAGCTAAATTTCACCAGAGGCTGATTACGGCGACGAGAGAGAACGGCTCGGAAGACGGCCTCCCGGGATTCCTCCTCCTCTCGGCAATCCCTCATCGCTCTCTCTTCGCCACGATCGCGATCGTCGGGCTCAGCCACGGCGCGATCCGGTCCACGAGCCACGCGGGGCTGAGCGGGGCCCCGGCGTCCGCTCGTTGCAGGACGCGAAAACCATGTTGGACGAGATGCCGCGCGACCTCCGCGCCCGACGACCAATACGAAGCGTCGCCGTCGCCGCCGATGTGCGCGTCGGAAAGGGTCGGAAGGCGCGGCTCGAATGCCGGCTCGCGCTTCAGGGCGGCGCGCAGCGACCGCTTTAGATTCGCGGCGAAGAATCGCGCCGCCTCGCGCAGATTTCCGTAGTGCGGGGGCCGCCCGCCGCGCCTCAGCAGAAGATTGGGCAAATCCAGAATCGGCCACACGGGAGAGGCCAGGGCGGGAGAGCGCAGAATCACGAATCCGCCGACGCGCACGACGCGGCGCAGCTCGCTGAGCGCCGCCGCGACATAGGGCATGTGTTCGATCCATTCCAGCGCGCACACGGCGTCGAACGACTCGTCGCCAAAGGGCAGGCGCATCGCGTCGGCCGCGACCAACGGGGCCGGGACCCGCGCCTCCCGCGCCGCGCGCAGAAAGAGCGCCGACAAGTCGCTTCCGATCACGCGATAGCCGGCGTCGGCGAGCATTCGCGCGGCCTGCCCCGTCCCGCAGCCGACCTCGAGCGCGCGCGCTCCCGGCGGAACAAAGCGCCTCACTTGCGCCACGTATCGCTCGAACTGCCGCGGCGACTTCGAGGCCAGGTGATCGCGATAGGCGGACGATCCCTGGTAGAACCGCGCCAGGCGGTCGGCGTTCTCGTCTTGCGGGAGTGCCATCATGGTCCTACCGCGAAGGAACTCTCCTACGAATCCCATTCCACG
>JAPLSS010000068.1 GCA_026398515.1 Candidatus Sumerlaeota bacterium
CATGCGAACGATCGGCTCGTCCGCCTGCGCAAACACCTGCCACCGCAGAGTCGAGGCGCCGAGCGTCATGGCATTCATCATTCCGGCGCGCAAGGGGCCGGCCTCGATCGGTTTCCAGGGCGAAGGGGACGTGAACTCCCCGCACACCGGTCCCGTGTAGCTGTCAATCCTGTGCGACCACGTGTCCGAGGCGTCCTCGATCGCCACGACGCGCACGAGGGCGCGCAGGAGCGAAGGTTGGCCCGCCGACCCAAAGAAGGACAACCCTCCCGCGTCGAGCGACGCGGCGACGAGCGCGTTGGACACGACCGCGTCGGCGGCACGAACGCCTGTTTCGTACACGCCCGCGCGATCGCGCCGGATCCGAAGCGTTCTCTTTCCGCCGCCGGGTATGGCCAGACGAGCAAAAAGCCGAACGCCCCAGAACGCCGACTCGGTTCTTGTCTGTTGCGAGGGGACCTCCGCGCCTGCCTCGTCGACGAGGTAGGCGTCTACCTTCGCTTCCCGTTCGATATACCCGAGCCAGGGTTCGAAATCGATGAAACCCTCGAAATCTGTTTTCGACATATTGACGAACACGACCTGCTGCTCCTTCACCGGCGGTTGTAAAATCGCCACGCGCCGCACGGCGTCGGCGATGATGCCACGGCACGCGGCCTTCGCCGATCCGAGCTCGTCACTGGCATGCTCATACGCGGGCCGGATGCCGGTCCCCGCGAAAATGTCGTGGAACTGGTTGAACAGGATCGGTCGCCACGCGGCGCCGATGGCCGCGGCGGCGTCCTCCCGCACCTTCCGATCGGCGATGAACTTCTCCGCGCAGAACTCCGCCGCGACCGCCAGGTCTTCGGCCGCGCGCATCTCTTGCTTGATCCTGTGGACGACGCTGTAGCAGCCGATGGCGTGGTATTGCAGCTCGTCCCGCAAGATCGGCAGTTCCACCCCGGACGCCTGGACCGCGTCGAAAAAGGCGCGGGGATGGCTGAACACGAACTCGACGTCGGGGGGGCGTTGCGATGCGCCAGGACGTAGTCGATGGTCTCGCGCGTCGGGCCGCCGCCGTGGTCGCCCGCCCCGATGAAACACATCGTGTGGCCTACCAACCGGTTTGCCCCCTCAATGGCCCGTTTGAAGTTATTGTCAACGGCCCGCGCGGTTCGCGTGCTATAGGCGCCCGTGATGCGCAAGGTCGTCACGCGGTTGCCCGACGGCGATTCCCAGGCAAAGAGGCTGGCGGGGAGGGTCTTCTCCTGCGGCGATGGGCGCATCATCACATACGCGTCGTAGCCCGCCTCGGTCAGGAAATCGGGCAGCGTGGCGGCGTGGCCGAAACTATCGACGTTGTAGCCCACCGTGACATCGATCCCGAACCGCTCGCGGAAGTAGCGCTTCCCGATCTCCGCCTGTTTCCGAAACGACGACGCCGACGGCAGATTGCAGTCCGGCTGAATCCACCACCCTCCCACCGGGGCCATCCGCCCGTTTATGACGTGGCGCCTGACGCGCGCGAAGCGAGCCGGATCGAGCCGCTCGATCGTGTCGTAGAACCACGCCTCGCCGCGCGTGATGACGACCTCCGGATACTCATCGAGGATGTCGCAATTCGTCCGGGCCGTGTTCAGGACCTCGTCCATGCCTTGCCGCAGCGTCCAGCGCCACACGGGATCCAGATGCGAGTTCAGGATGACGTGCACGGTAAGTTTCATGACGACTTCCCTTTTCTCGATGATTCCTCGGAGAGCCCATTGGCCTGACCCATCCGGCAAAACGAGTTCTTTCCTACTTCGATATCTTCATCTTCGGCTCCGACTGAAGACAGTCGGCGTGAGAAACGTGGTTTACCCCTTGCCGTCCGATGGCGGTTCGGCTGCCGGCGGGGTCACACGGGGTTTGGGTTTGGGGGGAAGCGGCGGAGATGGAAATACTCTCCTGTGGATGATCTGCCCTTACGGCAAAAATGGCCGGGCCCGCGCCCGGAGTCAATGGACTCTTTCACTTCCCTGCCTCGGCGTCACCTTATCACAAATAGTCTCACTCTGCCGGGCTCGATTATTCCCTTCGTGGACGCGGCCTTTCCATCGTCCCCTCAATGGCATAACTGACCTCCTTCGCATCATACAGTTTATTGCCGAGGATCAGCTATCGAGCGCCATCCGCCTTCTCCCACAAGCCGCCATAAATCACGCCACCGCCATTCGTCTCGTACAAATCCTGTCCCACCGCGACTTCCCCCGCCTTCGCCCGAATCATCCCTTTGTACGTGGCCCCCTCGAAAACGGGCTCAATGCGGGTGTTGATATCCACAATGGCATCCCAAACTTCGCCAGACTCCTTGTTTGCCCGGTCCATCCATGCGTCTTGCTCCGCGCAGAGATCCCTCAGTCCCAGTGCGCGGGCAGCCAGGTGGACGCTGACCATTTCTTTCTTGAGTATGGGCCGGCCAACACTCTTCTTCCCCCAATAAGAACTGTAGTACTCCAAGAACAAACGGTCGAGCGGCTGATCGAAATTCCGAAGGTAACCGCCGATTGCTTTGTATAGAAAGAACGGCTCAATGTCCGCCAAAGGCTTGTCGTCAAAAATCTGCTGCTCGGGATAGAGCGCCATCGCGCCAAACATTCTACCATGATACGCCTCCGGCTAGTCCTTAAAGAACAGCAAGGTCGGCGGTTTATGCCAGATGATTTCGGACCCTGCTCCCCCGATTCGTTCGGGTGTTTCGATGACTTTGATCAATGGAAAGAAATGAAAATCATCCCATCGCGTGGATAGATTCCGCCTCATCGAGACGGGCGGCTTCTCGTTGCGGTTTTCCTCTGCGGCGGTTTCTCCGGGAATTGCTTCCAGAACGGCCCCATGAAGGCGACGTGCCGCGACGAAGCGAGCGCTTCGATACGG
>JAPLSS010000851.1 GCA_026398515.1 Candidatus Sumerlaeota bacterium
GCTCGAACGAACGGTCGGCGCGCGGGGCGGAGGGATCGAGATCGCCGACGTGATAACCTTTAGCGGGTCTTTCCGCGCGGGCGAGACGCTGACTCTGGCCACGCCGCCGGGGCTGAAACTGCTGCGCGCCGGTTCGGACAGCCGCGTCGCCGTGGGAACCCCCGGCGGAACGGTCGTCCTGAAGCCGCTGGCGGACCTGGATTCGATTACGCTGAAGACGGACTTGGCCGCGCCGCTTCGCGGCGCCAGCGCCGTGTTGGGCGCCTGGGAACTGCCGGCCACCGTCGAACGCGCCACGCTCGCTCTGCGCTCCGACGGCCGCCAGGCGCCTGCGCTGAAGGAGACGCCCGCGTCGCTTTCGCCAGTGTCGGCGAACGCCAACGAGCGCAAGTATGAATGCTGGGGCGCGTTGCCGGCGCTGGAGGCGAGCCTGGTTCCCGTCACGCCGCCCCAGCCGATGCAGGCGGCCGCCCTCCTGCGTCTCGCGCCCAACGAAGCCGTCGCCGCGTATGAAGCGCGCATCGCCGATCCCGTGCAAACCGAAGTGGTTTTTGCCGCGCCTCCGCAATGGACGCTGACCGAATTGGCGGCGTTGAAGCAGGAGGCGCCGATCCCGTGCTCCATGACGCAGATGGACGGCGGGCGGTGGCGCGTGGGCTGGGACCCGACGAACGCGCCCGACACGGTGCGGTTCGTCCTGCATCGGGTGGGGGCATGGGGCGCGCCGGGGAAGTCCGCCGATTTGCCGGTTCCACTGGCCGCGTTTGAAGGACCGCGCCCTGTCCCTTACGAGATGCGCGTGCAGTGGCCCGAGGAATTGGACGCGCGCCCGACGGGTCTGGCCGCGCTGGAAGTCATTCCCGTCGATGAAGCCGCCAAGACCCGGGACGGCGACGCGGCCAAGCTGGCGTTCCGCGTGACCGGGGATTCGCCGCGAGGCGCGCTGGCGATCGCGGGCCGCGCGTCGGACGCCCAGGCGGTCGTCGCGACCTCGCTCTCCCTCGGCGAAGACCGGGCCAAAGTCCGCGCGCTGATCGACTACCAAGTTCGTTTCGCCCCGCGGAACACGTTCCGATTCACCCTCCCGCCGGGCATTGGCCGCAACGTGCAGATCGACGGCGAGGGGATCCGCGAGCGCACGCTGAACGAAACGCCGCAAGGCGATGAGTGGGCCATCGTCACCCAGCAGAACGTGCTCGGCTCGTTCCGGGTGGCGCTGGAATGGCTCCTGGCGGGCCGGCCGGGGGTCGACCCCATGCGGAGAAATTCCAACCGGAGCCGTCGCTCGAAGCCCTGGTTCGCGAGGCGCGGCTCACGACCGCCATCTCTCCCGAGGGCGAGCGGTTCACTCTGGCGACGTACACCGTGGCCCCGACCAGCGACCGCCAGTTCTTCGAGATGCGCCTGCCCAAGGGCGCGCAGATCTGGTCGATGCTGGTGAACGGCGAGGGAGTCAAGCCGGCGCGCAATGACGCGCCGGATAGTTCGACGGTCCTTCTCGCGCCCTTGCCGGCGGCTTCGGCGGGCGGCGCGGCGGACTACACGGTGGCGGCCCTGTATCGCGAGCAGGGCCCGCCTCTTGTGTCAGATCGCCGCCTGGGCCTCGTCGGCCCATCGCTGTCCGTTCCGGTCAACCGCACGCGATGGAGTTTGAACCTGCCGCCGGAGTTTGAGTACTTGGAGTACGGCGGGTCGATGCTGAATACGACAACCGTGCGCGAGCCGTTGGCCACCTTCCTGCGCACGGCCTACTATCCCGTAACCGTGTTGTTCTCCGAGGGCGATCTGCGCCGGGTGATCATCGGGACTCTGGTCGTCTTCGTCGTCGTCCTGGTTGTCATGGTCCAGCGCGGACGGCGGCGCCGGCGCGTCCCGGCGGCCCAGCCGCCCGAACCGGGGCCGCTCGAAGCGAAACCTAAACGGGTGGCAACCCTCTTTGTCGAGTTGATCGTCATTGGGTTCGTCGCGCTCATTCTGGCGATGATCGCCGTGCCGAACTTCCTCGAGGCGCAGACCCGGTCCAAGGTCTCGCGGGTGAAATCCGACCAGCGCTCGCTGGCGACGGCCATCGAATCCTATTTTGTCGACAACAACGCCTACCCGGCGCGGGTGGAGACGCTCTGGCAGGGGCCGGTGCACTACATGTCAGGCGGGCTGTTCGATCCGTTCGCCAGCGCCGCCAGCGGCGGCCGGGGAAAGGGGTTCAGCTACGTGGTCGGCCCGGACGCGATCGCCAGAGCGCAACGCGCCGGTCTGCTGGCGCCGGGGCCGACCGCGCCGCCCGCCTCGTTCTGGCTGACCTATAGCCTCGGCCCTGACGGACGCGACGACGGCGGCGAGATCGTCTATGACCCGACCAACGGAACGGTCAGCCGCGGGGATGTGATTCGCACCAGCCAAGGCGCCGGCCAGGGATGGGATTCGCGGTATGCCGGAGTGGCCAAGGTTGAGCAACAAGCAGAGTCGGCGGCAAGAGAGCGCTTTCACATGGTGGTGCCGGCGCCATCGGGGGGTCCCCGGGCCGGCGTCGCGGGCGAGGCGGCCAAGGCCAAGAGGGTGGGAGAACTGTCCAATATGCCCGCTCCTACGCCTCTGCCGACCCCGCCGGGCGCGCAGACTCTGAGAATGCTGGGTCAGAGAAGTGCGTCGGAGCCGGAGATTCCAGGACGTCCTGCCGCGCCGCCGGCCGCTCACGCCCTCGCGGGGGCGGGCGCCGCCAAACCGGAAGAGGCGCCAGCCCGGGGCGGGCGGGTCTGGCAGGAGTTCGATGGCGGCGCCGTGTCGGCCGCCGCAAAGCCGCAAAGGACAGCAGCTCCCGGCGCGGGGGCGGCGGGATACGGCGTCGGCTATGGCGCCGGCGCCCCTGCGCAAGGCCCGCGACAGCCGGCAGTTGGGACGATTCCCGAGGCGATCGTCAACGGCTCGGGCACGAACCTCGGGTTGACCGCGGATCAAAACTTCTTCGCCTACGGGAACGCCTTAAACTTCGGCGCTGACCAGAGCGCCAGCAAT
>JAPLSS010000599.1 GCA_026398515.1 Candidatus Sumerlaeota bacterium
GGTCAGGGCCTTGATAATCATGAACGCCTTCTGCCGGTTGGCGCCAGCCGTGACCAGCGACACGAAGCTGACGTCCATATTTTCCAGCCGGGTAACAACGGGTTTGGCTTGTTCCTCGCCCTTGTCCAGCGCTGCGGTCTCATCCATTACGTGGCGCCTCCACCTCGACACGACGGGCCGATCCGCCAATCGAGAACGCTCCTAGTTTGCCATCCTTCGCCGCCGCCCACAATTCGTCGTCGAGTACGCGCAGCCCTAAAAGCCAGGAACCCTTCAGCACCTTGGCCTCGCCTACCACCATGTCGACCGGCGCGAGATAATTCTCCACGACCTTCACGCGCTCGACGCCGAGCGCCTTCCAGTTGTGTTGCAGGTCCACCGCGCCACCCTTTTCCATCCAGCCGTGCGCGGCCCGGCGGATCTCGGTGGCGCTATAGATGTCGCCCTGGGTGTCGGGATGGAACGGAGCGTCCTCGCCGTCGTTGGGCTCGAGCACCAGGGACAGCACGAAGCGCTCCTCGGACTCGGCCTCGGGCTCGGCCACCTTGCGCACCTCGGTCACGAGCACGCGCAACTGCGCCGCGACGCGCCGGTTAAGCGTGCCGACCTGCTCGCCCAGGCGCTCGACGCACTCCTTGTAGATGAACACGTCCTGCTTGTCGCTGCTGTCTTCGCGCAGGACGTCGCCGCTATCGTCGGTCTGCGCGATGTTCGTAACATCGGGCTCGGCGGCCTTCGCCATCGGAGGTTTCTTCTTGCCGTTACCGCCGCAACCCTTCTGATCATCTTCAGATTCCTCGTCGTCGTCCAGGTCGGTCTCGGGCGAGCCGTTAGGCGCCTCCTCGTCAGTGGCCGACGGGAACGGGGCCTTCTTTGGTTTGGCCTTTTTCGCGGCGTCGGGCTTCTCGTCCTCGTCCTCTTCCGCGCCAAACGGCGGAGCCGCGCCCGGGAATGGTTTCTTCGGCTTGGCCTTGCGCGTATCCTTGGCCTTCTCCAGCGATTGCGCGGCCTCGACCAGGTCGGCGGCTTTCTGCGCGACGGTCGCCGCACAGGTCACCAGGTGCGCGAGGTCATAGGTGCCATCAAGCAACTTGCGCAGTTCGTCGGAGTCGTCGTTCTCATCGGCCGCCTTGGCAGACAGCGAGTCGATGAGAGCCATAAGCTCGTCCACGGACGACAGCGTAAGAAATCCGTCGATAGCGTCCTTCGACAGCGCGTTCTTTGCTTGCTCGGCCGGGGGAACCTCGGGCGCGGGTGCGGGAGCCGACTCGGGAGCCGGAGCCGACTCGGGAGCCGGAGCCTCGGGCTCGCGCGCGACCGGATTTCCCACACCGGTACGAAACCGCTGATCAAATTTCTTTTCCATCTCATCGAGGCGGCGCAGCACGATGTCCATCGGGTCGAGCTTCTCGACCACCGGAACGCGCACGGCGTAGATCGTCGCGCCCCGCTCGGCCTGCTTGCGCACGCCCGCGACGTTCTCGCGCAGCAGCGCCAGGCGGTCGAGGTCGGGGGCCTTGGCCAGCGCGGCCTGCTCCT
>JAPLSS010000301.1 GCA_026398515.1 Candidatus Sumerlaeota bacterium
TGGAGCGGAACCCATCGCGGCCGCGAATGCGGTCGACCCCGGCGTAGAGGCGTTCGAGCGCCTGGGCGCGGTCGGCTTCGAACAGGTCGACCTGCCAGCCGCCGATGGATAGGTTGGTCGCCGCGACGCCCAACAGACGCAAACGAACCCGGCGGTTGTAGGCCGCCAGCAAACTCGCGCGCGCCACGGCGAAGATCGCCCGGTCGTCGCGCGTCGGGGCGGTCAGCGTCACCGCGCGGGTGACGGTCTTGAAGTCGGCGTAGCGAATCTTCAGCGTCAGGGTGCGCGCGGCGGCATTCTCGTCGCGCAGGGCGGCGGCCACCTTCTCCGCCAGGTACGAAAGCGCCTCGCTCAGGCGCCCCAGATCGCACAGGTCGCTGGCGAAGGTCTGGTCGCGGCTGATGGACTTGGGGCGCGAGCGCGGGCGCACGGGGCTGTCGTCCCAGCCGATGCAGCGCCTCCACAGCCAGCGCCCTTCCTCCCCAAACAGGCGGACGAACGTGGTTTCGCCCAACGCGGCCGCCTCGCCGAGAGTCTTCAGCCCATAGCGCGAAAGGCGCTCGCACGACTTCGGCCCCAGCCCCGGCAGGGCGCGCAACGGCAAGGAGGCGAGGAACCCGCGCTCGGCGCCGTGCGGAACGCAGAGGCGTCCGGCGGGCTTGGCGGTGTCGGAGGCGACCTTGGCCACCAGGCGGTTGGAGGCCAGCCCGCAGGTCGCCGGCAGGCCGATCTCCTCGGCGATCTCGCCGCGCAGGCGGTCGGCGGCGTCGATGGGCGAGCCGTGGAGCCGCTCCGTTCCCGTCAACTCCAGGTAGGCTTCGTCAATCGAGGCCATCTGCGCCAGCGGGGTGTAGCGCAGGCATTTCCCGTAGACGCGGCGGGAATACTCCTCGTAGGCCTCGTAATGCCCCGCCACGAAAATGGCCTGCGGGCAGAGGCGCCGCGCCTGGGCGGTGGGCATGGCGGAATGAACGCCGAACGCGCGGGCCTCGTACGAAACGGAGGCAACCACGCCGCGCCCTTCCGCGGGGCCGCCGACAATGACCGGCCGCCCGACGAGCGAGGGGTCCAATCGCCGTTCGACCTCGACGAAGAAGGCGTCGAGATCGAGATGCAGCACCCATCGTTGGAAGACGCCCATGGACGGAGGCCTTTCTCCCGCGCGGCGATTTCAGATGGGAGCCATGATAGGCGAATGAAATACGAAATTCAAGGAGAAATCAGAGCGATCCGAGAAGTCCCAAGGAGTCCGCCGCGCTTGCGGGCGCTGCAGAATAATTTCTTCCTTCCCAACATCTTCCCGTTTCCGCTATATACTCCTGTCGAGCGTTTCTTTCGTAGTCTTCCCTCAAAGGAGTGGCGCCATGAATCGGCTGTCTGTGCGACGCGCGGTTTGCGTTTGGATTGTCATGGCGGTGGGGCGCGCGGCGTTTGGCTTGACCGCGCCGACGCCGGTGCAGATCAGCCCGCCGCCCGCGGATGGCTCCAAGCCGGTGGCCCACGATTTCCCGGACGTCGTCGTCACCTCGGCGGGCGCGCGGGCCATCGCCGTGTGGAGCGGCTACGACTTCTACACGACGGACGCCGAGGAACTCTACACCGCCGTGCTTTCCCTGACGACGTGGCAAACCGCCGTGGCCACGGGCATCGTCGGCGACTTGTTCTGTCCGCGCGTGGGCAACGCCGGCGGGGGCGACGAGTGGATTCTGTGGGCGCAGCAGGTTTCCGGCAACTGGGACATTTATGCCCGCCATTTTGCCTCGGGGCTTCCCATCCGCCTGACCACCGACGCCGGCAGCGACACCAACCTGGCCACCGCGTCCGACCCCGCCCATGCGAAGATCTTCGCCGTCTGGCAGGGCGTCCGCAATGGCCGCTGGGCCATCCTGCTCAAGGAATATAGCGGCGGGGCGTGGGGCGCCGAGAAGATCGTCTCGCAACAGTCTTCTTCGAACGAGTGGTTCCCCAAGGCGGCGGTGGACTCGAACGGGGTGGTCTGGATCGCCTGGGATTCCTACCGCAACGGAACCAATAACAGCTACGATATCTACCTGCGCTCGTATTCGCCGGCCAGCGGGCTGTTCGGCAATGAAATCCAAGTGACGAACAGCCTGGGATACGATGCCAACGTCTCCATCGCCTGCGACTCCAGCAACCGCGTGTGGATGGCGTGGGAGACCGCGCCGGAGAACTGGGGCAAGGACAACGGCCGCTTGGTGAACGAATCGCGCTTGACCGCGCCGGCCGGCCACGCGTTCGTTTACCAACGCGCAATCGCCGTCGGGGTTTACGACGGAACGCTGAAGACGACTTCCGTGTTGTTCGACACGCTGTATCCCACAGGGTTTTTGGGCAACACCTTCGACCCGATTGTCACGGTGGATCAGTGGGACCGCCCGTGGTTCTTTTACGCGCGGAAGTTGACCTATGGCTCAGGCGCCAATACAGGGTTCGCCGGGTGGCGGTTGTATATGACCCGTTACAATCTTAACGCGTGGGACGCGCCCGTGAACGTGGGGAATTCGACGGCCCAGAGTTCGACGCAGAACAGCATGGCCCGCATTGAACGCAAGATGGCGGTCGTTCGTTACAGCGCCACGCAACTGCTCGGGATATATCACGTTGACGGACGGTGGAAAGGAACGGGAAGCGTCGCCAACGACATGCGCCACGGCCCGCCGGAGGGCTGCAACATCTATGCGGCGCTGATCACCGTGCCCAACGAGACGGTCGGCGCTCCCTCGCTGGCGGACCCGGCGCCGCCCGGTTCGCCCAATCCGACGCACCCGCACGAGGCGGCCGACATCGCGGCGGTGCGCGATTACCGCGCGACCATCAACGGCCACACGTACCAGATCATCCGCGGCGACTTCCACCGCCATACCGACGGCTCGTGGGACGGAACCGGCGACAGCTCGGTCGAGGACTGCTTCCGCTACGCTTACGACGCGGCCCAGTTGGATTCGGTCATGCCCTCCGACCACCATACCCAGTTGGAGGCCAAGAACGGCGCGAACCCCATCTACACCAACCCTGCCTGGAATTACTACCCCTGGCGCAGGACCCAGAAATACGATGATATCTACTTCACCCCCCAAGTGGTGATCCCGATGTATGGCTATGAGCGCAGCCAGACGTATCCCCACGGGCACCGGAACGTCGTCTTCCCGCAGCGTAGCAGTGGCGCCACTTGGATTGTCTCGACGACCAGCTCGCCAATGCCCGAGCTGCCCATCGACGAGAACAACCTGTGGACCGCCGTCCTGCCCGCGGGCGGCACGACCATTCCCCACACATCCGGCAACGACATGGGCACCAGTTGGCAATACGACATCAACCCCTCGGTCGAGCACGTCCTGGAAATCTACCAAGGCTGCCGGTATTCGTACGAGAACTACCTGGAAAACAAGATGTGGCCGAACATGGACCAGCGCAGTTCGGACACCATCACCAACAATGAAAAGATCCACCCTGACGGCTACTTGCACTCGCTCATGACCCAGCGCGTGGCGCCGGACAACGATTTCCGCACGAAACTCGGCATGATCTGCAGCAGTGACCACGGCTCCACGCACCTGAGCTACGCCAACCTTTACGTCGAGAGCGCGACCCGACAGGGAATCATGGACGCCATCGCCAATCGGCGCACCTATGCCTCGATGGACAACATCGTCATGGACGTGCGTTGCGGCACGCATATGCAGGGCGAAGGGTTCTACGTTTCAGAGCCGCCCACGCTCAATATATTCGTCCAGGCCGCCAAGCCGCTGAACGAGGTGTGCGTCGTCCGGGACAATCAGATCATCTACTCGGTCGATCCGAGCGGCCAGACCAACCCCACGCAGTTCGCGGCGGATTACACCGACTCGGCCGTCTCCCTGGGCTATCACTATTACTACGTGCGCGCGCGGCAGAACGACGGCGTTGTACGCGGCACGCCGCCGGACACGGTCCAAGACGGCACGATGGCCTGGTCCAGCCCGATGTTCGTCCGCTACGACACGTCGCGGGTCGGCGATTGGCGGTGGTTTTAAGTCGTGATTCGCTCGGCTGCCGGGCGTTTCCGGCGCTCTAGGTTGATTTCTCCTTTTCAACGCCATCCCCTCTTGCTAGAAAGCCGTAGTCGACTCTTCGTTGTCCCTTCACCGCAGGTTCATTGAAGGAGTGGAATCATGAGACGCTGGAATGTCTCGCGGGCGGCGTTTTTGGCGGCATGGATAGGCGCGCTGGGGCGCGCGGGGTTCGCTTTGACCTCGCCGACTCCGGTGCAGATCAGCCCGGCTCCCGCGGATGCCTCCAAGCCGCTGTGCCACGACTTCCCCGACGTGGCCGTCACCTCGCCGGGCGCACGGGCGATTGCCGTCTGGAGCGCTTACGATTTCTATACAGCCGATGCCGAGGAACTCTATACCGCCGTCCTCTCGGGAACGACCTGGCAGACAGCGGCGGCCACCGGCGTAACCGGCGACCTGTGGTGTCCGCGGGTGGGCGACGCCGGAGCGGGCGACGAGTGGATTCTCTGGGCGCAGCAGGTCTCGGGGAGTTGGGACATATCCGCCCGTCACTTCGCCAGCGGGACGATCACGCGCCTGACCACCGACGCGGGGAGCGACACCAATCTGGCTACGGTCTCCGATCCCGCGCGCGGGCGGATCATCGCCGTCTGGCAAGGCAATCGCGGCGGGCGCTGGGCAATCCTGCTGCGGGAATACAGCAGCGGGACATGGGGTCCGGAGCAGGTCGTTTCGCAGCCTTCGGCGAACGAGTGGTTCCCCAAGGCGGCGGTGGATTCGACGGGCCGGGTTTGGATCGCCTGGGATTCCTACCGCAATGGCAACTACGATATCTACCTCCGCTCCTATTCGCCGGACATCGACACGTTTGGGGCGGAAATCCAGGTGACCGCCAATCCGAAGTACGAGGCGAACGTCTCCGTCACCTGCGACGTGAACGACCGGGTGTGGCTGGCCTGGGAGATTGGCCGCGAGAACTGGGGCAAGGACGACGGGCGCCTGGTCGATGAGGCGCGTCTCAATCCGCCGCGCGGCTATCGGTTCATGATCGATCGCGCCATCGCTGTTGGGGTGTACGACGGAACGGTGAAGACGACCTCGGCCCCGATCAGCGCCCTGTATCCCAATGGCACGGACACCTACGCCTTCCTGGGCTATACGTTCGATCCAACTATCGCGGTGGATTCCCACGACCGCCCCTGGGTCTTTCACGCGCGGCGCTTTCCATTTAGCGCCACCGACGCCTGGTCCGGCTGGCGGCTGGCGATGACCCTCTCAAAATTATGGCGGACAGCCGCAAAGGTATGGAAC
>JAPLSS010000579.1 GCA_026398515.1 Candidatus Sumerlaeota bacterium
GCGTCGACGCGGGTCAGTTCGATTCGCCCGTCGCGCAGCGCGGCCTCGGCGGTCAGTTCATCGAAGCGCGGCGATTCGAATTCCGGGACGCCGAGCGCGCGTCCCAATTCGCGGAACGGCGCCAAGCCGCGCGCTTCGCCGTCGACGACGCGGCACTGGAGGGTGGCGGTGAGGTTTCTGCGGAGATCCTCCTCGCCGGCGCCAAGCCCCCGGCCTTCGCAACGCAGGTCGATTCGGCCGCTCACCCGCTCCTTCCACCGCGCGAGCAGCCCGGCCAGCGCCGGGCCGACTTCCAGGTTGCGCGTTTGCACGAACCAGTGAAAGGCGCGCGGCTTCGGCTCCAGGTCGCACGAAGCCTGCACGAACGCGGTCCCCTCGCCCAGGCGCAGGGTGGCGCTGGTCAGGTCGATGCGCGGGTCGCGGAACCGCCCTTGCACGGAGAAGTCCTTCCATGCGTCGCCGGCCAACTTCACCGTGTCGAATCCCATGCGAAAATCGAAGGACGGCCAGCCGAGGCGCTTGACCTTGGCCGGTTGGGGCGGCGCCGACGGCGAGGCCTTGGCGGGTTGCGATTGCGCCGGCTGCGACGCCTTGGGCTTTTCGGGAACGACGGGCGGCGGGGCGATCAGGACGGACTGGTCCAACGTCGAGGAGGTCACCATGACGGAGCGCAGCCGCTCCAGCAGGTTCTCCAGTTCATCACGTTGGGCTTTGCGCTGCTGGCGGGCGACGCGCTGCCCGTCGCGTGCCGTTTCGCGCGCCTGCACGTAGTCGTCGAGGGACAGGTTCCGCCCGCGCACCTCGACGAAGCCGGGTTTTTGCGAATCCGGCGGGCCGAGGTCGAGCGAGACGGTGGCCTCGTCCAGGGGCGTCTGGCCATGGAGCGTCTCGACGCGGGCGGCGCGCTTCAGGGGCCCGGCGCCCTGCAGATGCTCGCCGTCCCACTGCACGTCCGTTTCCACGTGCACCGTGAGGGGATCGGTCCGCTGGTCGGGCGTTTTGCCTTGGAAGACCACGTCGCGGCAGGTCAGCGCGCCGCGGGTGGCGAGCGACTTCCTGTCCGCCGAGCGGGTCCAGGACTGCTCCAGGTCGACCGAGCCGTTGGCGACGACCACGTCGTCGCTCAGGCCGGCCAAATTGCTCCCCAGAACGGTCAGATCCAGATCGGTGACGGAGACCGAGCCTTCGAGCGCGCCTTCATGGCCCTCGGTCCCGCCGCGCACGCGGATCTTGCCCTGCCCGCGCTCGTCCTTCAGCAGGCGCATGTCGCCGGAGTAGCGCCGCAGCTCGCCGGTGCGCGGGTCGAGGCTGACGGAGAACGCGCCCCACAAGTCGATGGCGCGGAACTTGGTCATCCCCAGCTCGTCGACCTGGACGGAGCCGGCCAGATCCAGAAGCCGGCCGCCGCCGCCCACCGACCAGCTCAGATCGCCCGACAACGTTCCGGTGGAGATGCGGTCGAGGAGGTTGGGATACAGCTGGGGGTTGAACTGCGCGAGGTCCAGGTCTCTGAGTTTCAGCGAGAATTCGGCGGGGATGAATTGGACCGACGGCGCCTGGCGATCCCAGGTGAACCGGAACGGCTGATCCAGGCTGCCGACGCCGACGGGGCGGCCGCGCTGGGTCAGGCGCATGGTCAGCGCGCTGACTCGGTACTCCTGCCCATAGAGGACCAGCGCGCCCTTCTGACGGACCTCCCATACGAGGTCGAACGGCACGGCCCGCTCCCCCGCGCCCAGCCCGACGCCCTGATAGCGCGCGCGCCACGCCGCATCGACGGGGGCCGGCCCGGGCTGGCCGAACCCGCGCATGTGGAAGTCGAAGGCTTCGATCGAGAAGACGATGGGGAACGACGGCGAGAGAGCGGCGTCCTGGAAGACGATCTGTCCGTCGCGCACCGAGAAGTCGGTGATGCTGAGGAGCGGCGGCTTCCATTCCGCGGGTTCTTTTTCCTCCGAGGCGTTGCCTGCGGCGAGCGGCGTCGAGCCGCCCGCGTCCGGCGGTTTGCGTTCGCGCGAGGCCGACTCCTTCTTGGGCTTGCCCTCCTTGGCCTTGTGTTTATCGTCCGGATGCAACAAGTCGCCGAAGGAGAGTTTCCCGTCCGAATCGCGATAGGCCGAAATCCTCGGGGCTTGAAACTTCACCGAAGACAGGTTCAGCCGGCCGAAAAGAAGCGCCGTGAGGTTCAAGCGCACATCCGCCGACTCCATGGCGAGCAAGGGCGGCGCGCCGGGCGTCAGCGAGAGGACCTGCACATCGTCCAGGCGAAAGCCACGGAGCCAGTGCGGCTCCACGCGGCCGATGCGGACCGGACGGCCAATTTTGCGTTCCGCCCAGGGCGCCAGTATTCCGTTGACGAAAGCGGGAGAGGTCAAATAGGCGCCGGCGGCCAGGATGAGGGCCACGATCACGCCCAGCGCCCATGCCAGGCGCCGGCGAATCCGGCGGGGGCGTCGGGCCGGCGGCGGCGGCGCCGCCGAAGGGGGCGTCGGGGTGTGGAGCGGGGTGGACGCCGGGGCTTGGGCCGAAGGCGGAGTAGGCACAGGGGCCTGGGCCGATGGCGGAGTAGGCACAGGGGCCTGGGCCGGCGCCGGCGGCGGGGACGACAAACCCGGCGGGACCGAGTCCGGCGCCGTCTCGCCCTGTTTCCGTTTGAATTGCCACACTCGGCGCGCCATCAATCAACCTGCTTTGCTTGAAACATTTGAAAATGGGCGTTTTTCGTGGCGTAGGCTTTTCAGCCTGCGCGTTGTGGAAGCAGGATTCCATACAGCGCAGGCTGGAAAGCCTACGCCACGAAAAACGCCGTCTGTCTTCCCCGGTTCGCTCTAGTTGGATTGCTTCCCCAGCAGGTCGGCCAGGGTCATGTCGGCATACCGGTCCGGCAGCACGGCGTCCATTTCGCGCATGGCGCGCAGCAGCGGGTCGGCCTCGTCGCCGCCCGTGGCGAGCGAAGCCGAGCCGCCCGTGGCGAGCGAAGCCGAGCCGCCGCAGGCGAATTCCGCCCCATGGCAACCCAAAGCGAACACCTCGCCGAGACGCATGTTTTCCAACGGCCGCCCGGGGATCAGTTTGCCGTCGTCGCGGACCGCCACCAGATCGCGCTCGATCAGGCCTTCCAGCAGGACCTCGAGATCGGTGTCGAGCAGCGAGGTGCGCCGGCGCAGTTCCGTGAAATCCAGCCCGCCTTTGTTTTCCAGAAAGGCCTGCGCGATTCGTCCGAGCGTCAGCGCGACCAACCGCGGGTCGCTGGTTTGAATCCCGGGGCGAAGCTTGCGCAGCGCCACGTCCATGTGCTGGGTGAGATAGGCCGTCTCGGCGCCGATGAACACGATGACCCACAGCACGTAAATCCACACCAGGAAAATGAGGGTCGCGCCGAACGCCGAGAGGACCGAGCGCGTGATCAGCGACATGTTCATCAGGACGTAAAACGAGTCGCGCGCCAGGATCCACAGCAGCCCCGCCACCGCCGCCCCCGCCAGCGCCGAGCGAAAGCGGACGCGCGTGTTGGGAATCCAATAGTAGGCGGTGGCCAGCGCCAACGCCCGCAAGATAAACGGCCCCAGGCTGCCGCCGAGCGCCGTGAGGGATTTCACCCATGGCCCGACCGTCCCCATCGCTTCGAGCAGTCTCGTCTTCTCGTCGAAGAACTGCGAAGCCAGGGTCGTGGCCGCCGCCAGCGCCGGCAGGCTGACCAGAATGGAGGCGAACGCGGAGAAGGTGCGCCAGAACGGGCGCTTGGCGCGCGCGCCCCAGATCTCGTTGAAGAACTGCTCGCAGGCGCGGAACAGCAGGATGGCCGACACGATCAAGCCCAGCGAGGCGATGGCCCCCAATTGGCCCAGGTGATCGCGAAACTCGCCGAAGACTTCGTTGATATGCTCGGCCAGCTTGGAGCTTTGCAGGCTTCCCTCGCCGGGCGCGGAGGCCGGCCCCTCCGTCGGCAGCACGAGCATTTCGAACAGGCGCACGACATTGCGGCTCGCCGTGTCGCTGCTCCCGTAATAGTAAGTGGCGAAAATCGATAGCGCCGCCAGCAGCGGGAACAACGACAGGATGGAGGTGTACGTCAGCACCGCCGCCTTCTGCGTGCAGCGGTCGAGGAAGAAGCGTTCGCCCAGGGTCCAACCAAAACGCGCCAGGCGAAACAGCGTTTTCCTCGCGCGGGTGATTTCCGCCGGGTTGAAATGGAACAGAAAGTGGCGCGTCTTGCGGAACCAGTTCATGAGGCGCCCCCGCCGGAAGGAGACCTCGGCCCGCCTTCGCCCGGGCCTCGTCGCGGGCCGCGGGCGGCTCGGCTTCGCTCGCCACAGGGCAGGCGATAGCCGAACTCTTTGAGGTCGCCGGGCTTTTTTGTCCAGTTCTTCCGCACTTTGACGTGCAATTCCAGGTAGACCGGGTGGTCGGCCAGGTCCTCGATTTCGCGCCGCGCGGCTTGGCCGATGCGCTTGAGCAGCTCGCCGCCCTGGCCGATCAGAATGCCCTTTTGCGATTCGTGCTCCACGTAGATCAGGACTCGCACGTAGTGCTTGCCGTTGGGGCGTTCGATGAATTCCTCGGTTTGGGTGGCGACGGAATACGGCACCTCGTGGCGCGCCAATTCGAAGATGCGTTCGCGCACGGCTTCGGCGGCGAAGAACCGCAAATCGCGGTCCGAAAGGTCGTCGGGCGAATACAGCGGCGGGCCTTCGGGCAGAAGCGCCCGCAAGGCCTCCAACAGCGTGGGAAGCCCCTCGCCGGTCAGGGCGGACACGGCGAACGCGGCTCCCGGCGGGCGGCGGGAGAGAGCGGCGTCCAGGGCGCGGCGTTGCGGGCTGGAGAGAAGGTCAATCTTGTTCCACGCCTCCACCAGCGGGGCGCGTGAATGCGCCAGCAACTCAGCGGCCGGATCGTCTTGGAGGTTCGGCTCAGTGGAGTCGCGGAGATGAAGGACGCCGTCGACGCCGTGGAGCGATTCGCGGACACGCGCCACAAGGGCCTCGTGCAGGAGATCGCGCGGAGCGACCAGGCCCGGGGTGTCGAGAAACACGATTTGCGAGGCGTCCTCGGTCAAAATGCCGGCGATCTTGTCCCGCGTGGTCTGGGGCTTCGGCGAGACGATCGCCAGTTTGCACCCCAGCGCGCGGTTGAGGAATGTCGATTTGCCGACGTTCGGGACGCCGACAATGGCGATCATGCCGGCTTTGAAATGGGGCAGGGATTCGCTCATCGCCGTGGATTGTGAAACGGAATCGACGCTGGGCGCAAGGAGGGAAGCAGGGGTGATCGCCGATAGCCAACGGCCGATAGAGCGACAGGGGGTGGGTTCTGGACGCGCTCGTCGAGCCCGCCCCATTGTTCGCGCGACTGGCTCAGGCGCGTCCCGTGAAGCGCTTCAGTTTCCGCTCGAACAAGGCGATCTTGCCCGGGCCGGCGCCGCATTGGTTGAGAAATTCCAGGTAGGCCCGGCCCATCTCGCGCACGACGTCCTGGCGGTCCTCGAAGACGTTCGTCTCCTGGCCCGGGTCCTTCCGCAGGTTGAACAGGAGCGGCTCTTCCTTCGCTTCTCCGCCGAGGCTCAGCGTCCAGCCCTTGCCCGTGATCGTGGTCCAAAAGTTCGGCTCTTGCTCCAGAATGGCGGGCGAACTGAACGCGTATGGCCGCGGCCACTTGACCTTCTCGCCTTGGAGAAGCGGCGCCCAGGAGAGGCCTTGCAGCGGCAGGTCGTTCTCGTTGATCCCGGCCAGATCCAGCAGCGTCGGGAAGATGTCGACCGGCTGCGCCAGTTCCGACACGACTCGCTTTTTCGTCTGGCCCGGCATCTTCACGAGGAGCGGGATGTGCGTCACGCCCTCGTAATGCGGCCAGGGCAGTTCCGTCTTCTTTTTCGCGCCGCCGACGTAATCGACATACATCTTCCCCGCGCGATTGTGGTCGCCGACGTAGGTGCCGTGGTCGGTGGTGAAAATGACCATCGTGTCGTCGTAGATGCCGACGTCCTTCAGCTTCCGCAGGATGGCCCCCATCCATTTCGCGGTGAGCATCACCTCGCCGGCGTATTGCGCCTGCATGTTCTTCAATTCCGCCGGCGTGTAGCAGTCGGCCCAGCCGTACACCGGGTAGACGACCGGGAAGCCTTTGTAGTCGGGATCGACGCGCTCCACGAGATACGGCGGCGCGCTCCAGGGCTCGTGGCACTCAAAGGTGTCGACCCAGAGGAAGAAGTCCTTGGCCTTGTAGTTCTCCTCGATCCAGCGGCTGGCGGCGGCGGCGGTTCTCGCGGCGAAGTAGTTGTGCTCCCAGGCGATGTCGGGGTTGAGCCAGTGGTGCAGTTCCACCAGCGGATGGCCGAACGGGAGCGAATCCGTGCGCGTTTTCTTGAACGGCATGATCCTGGGGAACGGCTTGTTGTAGCGCGTGGTGTAAATGTCGCACTCGTTGCCGCGGATCCAGTTGTAGGCCTGGAAGCCGCGGTTGTACGAGCGCCCGTCGTGGAACAGGTGGGGCGTGTCGCCGATGAGTTGCGTGGTGTAGCCGTGCTTGGTCATCACGCTGGCCAGGGTGGTGACATCGTTGGGCAGCGGGCCCCAGCCGTGGTGGGGGAAGGTGTAACGCCCGCTCACCGTATCCTCGCGGTTCGGCAGGGTCGGAAAGCTGCCGATGTAGTCGTTGGCGAAAACGCAGGAGTGGCCGGCCAGTTCGTCAATATCCGGCGTTTGGCAATAGGGATGGCCGGCGAACGAAAAGTGGTCGTACCGCAACGTGTCGACGATGATCAAAACGATGCGCATCAGAAATCTCCCGTGGCGCAATGGCATTGTGCAACGCGTCAGGCTAGTTTCCCGGCAATCCGCGCGTCAAGGATCACGCGTAGCGCCGCCGGAAAAGGCGATTCGCGTCCTGCGCGCGCTACGCCAACTTCATCGCAATCTGTTCGTCGAGGATTTCGCTCACGGTCAGCGGGATGATAGCCTTCCCGCTCTTGGTGAAGAAGGATTGAATCTCGGAGAGCGCGTCGCTGGAGAAATCGAACGAGACGAAGAAGCCCTTCGTGCAATCCTCGCGCGTCATCATCGCCTCGAAGGCGTCGATGTCGGGCCGCCCGTCTTGTCCTTCTGCTTCACCTGGATCGGGTACCAGATGTTCATGAAATCCATAACGCCCTTTTCCTTCTTGGGCGCGGCGGAGACGGGGAAGATGCGCCCGTCGATCCCCATGTCGCCGACCTTGGCTTTGTTGGGCAATCCGCCCAAGGCGATGACGGCCCAGTTCTCGAACTCGAACGGCGGGATTTTGCGCAGTTGCTCCTCGGTCCACGGCAAATCGCGCATGACGAACCCGCGCGCGGTCCGCCCGCCGCACGGTGGTTTTCCGTGGCTGTTTCGGACAATTGGATAGACTATCCCCGATACTCCCGTGTTCCTCAGCTGGCTCTCGATTATCTGGCACCGATTCGCAAGATGACCCGGCCTCCGGTAGGCTCACGCTGCCAGTTCCTCTTGGACGCTTTCCCGCTGGCTCCAGAGGACTGGCTTGACGCCGTAATTCCTCAACGCATCCAGTATAGATGAAAGCGGCGTGTGGGTTTCATCATTGAGAAAAGCATAGGCCTGCGAGTCTTCCGGACGGACCTCTTTGGTATCGATCCAGGCAAAGGCCAAGGCCTCCGCCGTGTCGCGATTCGGCCGGTTGATCGCCTGGACAATCCGTTCCGGATACGACCGGGATTTGGGGATCACAAAATCGAACAAATGGTCGAATCCGCTCTTGCCCGTGAATTTGACTTGAGGCGTGTAACGGATTTCGTGCAAGTCCACCCAGCTGGTGACATCCTCCCGAAACAGGCTTGCCACCGTGGGCGAGGCCAGGAAGAAGAGGTCGTTCACGGCCAACATCGCCTGGACCAAGCTATGCTTGCGAAGAGCGAAATTCCCAGACGACGCATTGACGACCAAGCACTTGTCCTCTTCCAGCCGGACGCCGAAGCCATTGAGCGTCGTCCTGAGCAAGGCCTTTCTCTTCCCCGATTCGAGCTTGCAGCCGGATTGCTCGAGATCCTCGAGGATGTAACCGTCATCGGTCAGCATGTAGCCGCCGTTGTCTCGCCGGGCGTAGATTTGCAGGTAGTCGTTGTGACGGTCGAGATAGGGCGTGGTGATCTCGACCCACTCTTGAACCTGCCGCAGGGCGGTTTTTTCCTTCAGCCACGCCACGTATTGATCAAGAAGACTCCGGACTTCGTCAATCATGTGAATATCTCACGTTCGATTCGTGGCGGCTGCGTGATATTGCAGTACCTCTGAAAGTCGAGGAGAGTCTGCCACAGATCCTCCAGGTTCGTAAAGCGGTCGGAGGGAACAGAAAAAGCCCACTTGTCCGCATATCCCTCCCGGTAGAGGTGGAGATGCGGACAAGGAAGATCGTTCTCGTCCGGGTTGCGATGGGCGGAGCCGTTCACATCCAAGCGCGCCAGGACCACCACCTGCCGTCCCCGGTTCTGGTATTTCACCTTCTTCAACTCGATTCTTCCCCGGCTCACGTCGAGAAGGAACTGCTCCCGTCTATCCTGCGATTGGAGCGGCAGGGTAATCGCCCCTCCCAGGGAAGGAAAGCGCACCTTCTCCTCGTTCAACCGATGTTTTTCCATGGCGATCAGGGCATCGGCCTCGCTCTGGGTCAGGTTTACTTCCGGCATGTTGCCATGTCCTTTCGGGATCTCGCAAGATGTTCGCTATCAAAACGGCAGATCGTCTTCTGTCGCCTTAGGTTCAGGTGGGCGGCCAATCGCCTCGAAGATCGACTCACGTACACCAAACGCTTCGGAGACTTGGCCGTTCTCATTGCACGCTTGCACCAGTGTGGCCCTTTCCTCTTCGGTGAAATCGGCAACTTTGACGATGTGTGAGCATAGCGTCTGAGCCATTTCAGGCGATGTCGCATGGACGAACGCCGACACAAGAGAGCGGCGCATTGCGCCGTGCGTCTGTTCATTGTACAGCAAGGCGCTCACAAGGGATTTCGCGAGCTGTGCCGGTTGTTCAAGAATCCCGTTCACGCCCTGGTACTTGTTCGCAAGCCCATATGGGTCGACGCCCAGACGAACTGGGATCAGCAAGATTCCTCGTCCGAGCGCCCAGCCCAGTTCCTGGTCGGTCCACAAACTGCCGTGAAAATCTGGTGTGATCAAGGCAACAAGCGCCTGCATCGACCGGAGAGCCAGCTCGATCTCGCGCTGCCATTCCAGGCTTGGGGCGATGTCTTCGTGTGCGACGAAAGCAGCCACCCCTCGATGCTCCAACTCTCCCTTCAGTCGCGAGACTGCGATTTTGTGTTCGGACACGTGGCTGAGGAATAGGCGAAACCGTCCCTCCGGCCAAAGGCGGCGCACTTCAATCTCCGACGGGGCCATCCTCTGCCCCGCGGCCAACATTCCTGGAGCGATAGGGGAGACCGTGACTTCGTGCAGGTGGTCGTTCGGGTAGAGGCGATCGAAGTACTTGAGCTTGGCGGTAATGTCCTCTTCGATCTTTGAAAGCCGGGGTTCAATGGATGCAAAGAGCGGTACGGGTATTTCGAGGCGAAGCGCCCAGATATAGGTCCCACCGTTCCAATTGTCGTATTCGGTTTGGTCGAAGCAGGCGTGAGCGCTTTCGAGCAACTCGACGGCCTCTGCTCGCTGTTGGTGACGGAAGATGTCCGTAAGCGTTGCAACGACCTCGCTCACCGGCTTCGGGAAGCTTCCTTCAGGCATGGCGAACCGCCCTCTCTTTAGTCTCGTAATTTCGGGTACAACCGACCAAACTCCTTTGCAGGAATCCGAGGTTGCCCTTTGTCTGTCCGCAGCGCCAGTGCGGAAAGACCCTGCCGCTTCCGACTTGCTTCGGCGTTCATGGGAAGCTCCGTGGCGCGGGTGCTGGAAGGAACGCGCCGGGCGGCATTCCTCCCGGGAAGGCCGGTTCAGCCCACGAGGAGTTGCTTCCGCAGGAGATCGTTGGCCAGCCGGGAGGCGGGGACATGCCGAGAGTTTGCCCGCTTCCTCAGGGCCGCGACGACGTCGCTATCGATCTCGATCTCGAAGCGCCGCTCGCGCAGACGGGCGTCCACCTCGACGGGGGTCATGTGCTTCAGGTAATCGGCAGAGTCGTGAGTGTCCCAGAATTCTCCGGCTTCTTCGTACGATGCGAAGGTCTCCGGGATTTCCTCGGTCTTACGCTTTCGTGCGGCCATAATATCGCCTTTCCGCGTTGGTCATGTCCCGGGCGGATATTGGGAGGGCGACGCCGGACTTGTTGACGAAAAACACCACGAGATGGCGTCCGTCGGGCGTCCGCCCGAACGCTTCATAGATGTCCTCTCCCCGGACGTTCCCTCTTTCCACCCGCAGGACATGGGGGTGTCCGAAGAGAATTGATTCGACTTCCTCTGGCGCGACATCGTGCTTCAGAAGCAGCTTCTCGACGAAGTGAAGCTTCCAGATGACGCCGCGGAGTCTCACCCTTCCACCGTCCTGCTGGGAAGATTAGCGCAGAAGATCCGATGTCGCAAGCTTCGGCCCCAAATCACTTCAACTTGGCCGCCAGTTCCCGATACGAAACGCGACGGAGTTTAGGCATGAATGGGGCGCCGGTAGACGTTGACCCTGGAATACTTCACCCGCCGCGGCTTCAGCGCGGCCACCCGTTCGCGCGCTTCCATGCAGCTCTCGATCGCCTCCACCGCGTGGCGATAGGCTTCCTCCAGCGTCCGGCCCGAAGCGACGCAACCGCGAATGGCGGGAACGACGGCGGTAAACACGCCGTCCTCATCCTGGTAGTAGTTGATGGCGAACTCCTGGTATTGCTCCATCGCTCGGGATTCCTCTCCTGGCGCAACCCGCCGCGGCGAATCTATCCAGCTCTCGCTCGGATTGCGCAATCTCTACTTTCGCCAATCTTACGCATTGCTCCTGGAGATCGCAAGGGAATCCCGCTGAAAACCCTGGGGGCGTTTCATGCCCACCCTCAACATGACTCAAAACAGCGCACACGGGGTCGCTACAGGCCAAGCTCAAACGCGGCGGGGCCGGCGGGCGTGGCGAAGAAGGCGCCGCGGGCGGCCGGGGCGGGATAGGCGGCGCGATAGCATTTCTCCCATTCGTTCAGGAAGTCCGGCGCCATCTCTTCGCGGACGAGGGCCCAGACGCTTCCGCCGAACCCGGCGCCGAAGGCCGAGGCCGCTCCGGCGCCCAATTCGCGCGCGGTGTGCGCCAGAAAGACGGTTTCCGGCGCCTGGTTCTTCAACAAATGCTCGGTGGCGTCCTGCGACCGGTCCGCCAACCGGCCGAACTCCTCGACGTCGCCCCGCGCCAGGGCGTTGCCCGCCGCGGGAATGATGTCTTCATTCTCCACCACAAAATGCTCCAGGCGCTCGATGAGCTCCCCCGGCGCGAACGCCTTCTCCTTGCTTCGGCTCAGCCTATCCCTCAGATGATCAATAGCCGTGGGCGAGCTGGCGACGATCGCGCCCAGCGTCGATTCGCTCCGGCGCGTTTCGCGGCGCCAGGTCTCGACGATCGTCGAAACCAGGCGCGAGGCGCGGTTGAACTTGGCCATCGCCTCGCCCGTTTTCTCCGCCGCCACGCCGCTGGAGCCGATGGCGAAGATCCATTCGCCGGGAACCGGGACGATGCGCTCGAAGCGCACCGGGCAGTAGGCGTACTGGCT
>JAPLSS010000325.1 GCA_026398515.1 Candidatus Sumerlaeota bacterium
CTATGCCAAAAAAGCCGGGTTCGAAGCCTTCGCCTCGTTCCTGAAGAAGAACGGCTTCGACACGGTCGACTGCCCCTCGCTGGACGCCAAGACCAAAGCCCTCTGCGACAAGATCGGCATCGGCATCGGCAGCGTCGACAACAACACCGGCCTCCTGAGCGAGAACGAGGCCGAAAGCCAGGCCGGATTGCAGAAGGCCAAAGACGGCATCAGCGCCATCGCCGACAACGGCGGCTCGGTCATGTTCACCGTGGTCAAGCCCGGCGACGCCAAGATGCTGCGCAAGAAGGCGTTCGAAATCTTCCAGCGCGTCTACCCGGCGCTCGTCGCCCACGCCGAGGCCAAGGGCGTGAAGATCGCCATGGAGCCGTGGCCGGGCGGCGCGCCGGCGTATTCCACGCTCGGCTGCACGCCCGAGACGCTGCGCGCGATGTTCAAGGAAATCCCGTCGAAAAGCCTCGGCATTTGCTACGACCCGTCGCATTTCGCCCGCCTGCAAATCAACTACCTGCGGCTGCTCGGCGAGTTCGGC
This sequence comes from Candidatus Sumerlaeota bacterium, assembly GCA_026398515.1. GTDB lineage: Bacteria > Sumerlaeota > Sumerlaeia > JAPLSS01 > JAPLSS01 > JAPLSS01. The sequence goes on from JAPLSS010000325.1 coordinate 533, forward strand.
GACCGCGTCTACCACGTGCACCTGAAGGACTGCGAGATTCTCGAAGAGGGGATGTACGAATACGGCATCCTCGGCCGAACCTTGACCCCGTGCACACACTCGAACAGCGAAGGCTGGTGGCGCTACTGCATCCCGGGCAAGGGCCTCGTCCAGTGGTCGCGCGTGATCAACCGCCTGCGCGACTTCCACTACCAAGGGACCCTCAGCATCGAACTCGAGGACACCTATTATCGCGAGACCGACGCGGACCAGCAGCGCGGGATCATCGCGGCGAAGGACTACATCGCCGCGGTGTTGGATCGAAAATAAGACGGCTCGGCAGACCGATCGGAATCGCCGCGCGGGAACGGCTCTCGCTTGAGGGCCTTCCCGCGCGTTGGGTTCGGAGTGACGCCTTTAGGCGTTATCTCAAGCATCTCCGGGATGACCCGCGGAACGCCTGAAGGCGTCACTCCGAACCCAACGGGGCTTTCGTGGTTTCCTTTTGCATTACAGGGCGAAGCCCCCGACAATGGCAGTTGTCGGATCGCTTTGTATGACCTTTCACTGCGGAGAACTGTGCGTTGTTTGGGATGTCGCTTGCGCAACTGGCCGTTGTGGGTTTGGCGGTCGTGATCATGGGGGTGGCCAAGGCCGGATTCGGCGGAGGGTTGGGCATCGTCGTCACGCCGTTGATCGCCGCCGCCGGTGTTTCGCCCAAACTGTCGATCGGGATCATGCTGCCGATCCTGGTGGCGTGCGACCTGACGGCCATCTGGCACTATCGCCGGATGTGGGACCGGCGCAACGTCGCGATGCTTTTGCCCGGCGTCATTGCGGGCATCGCCATCGGCTCGTATCTCCTGGGAAAGTTCAGCGATCAATGGCTGGGGCTGTCCATCGGCGTCTTGTCGATTTTCTTCGTGGCCCTCCACCTGTGGAAAATCTTCCGGCGCGCCGAGGCGGAACAATTTCAGCCGCGTTGGGGCCACGCGCACGTCTTCGGAGCGGCGACCGGGCTGACCTCGACGCTGGCCCACGTCGCCGGCCCGATCACGACCATGTACCTCCTGCCGCAGCGCATGGACCGCATGCGCTTTGTCGGCACGACGGTCATTCTCTACACGCTGCTCAACGGGATGAAGCTGATTCCCTTCGTCGAACTCCGCCTCGTCAACGCCGAGACGTTGCGCATCAGCCTCGCGCTCCTGCTGTTCGTCCCGGTCGGCGTGTTCGCGGGCATTTGGATGAACAAGCGGCTGAACGACCTCTGGTTCAATCGGGTCGTCTACGTGGTGCTGTTCCTGGCGGGCGCCGATCTGATTCAGAAGAACCTGACGAAAATCATCAGCGGATGAAGAGGCGGAGGGCGGGGTTCGGAGTGCGGGGTTCGGAGTGCGGAGTGCAGAGTGCAGAGATGACTCCGTCCTCTTTTGTGTCCTTCGTGTCCTTCTTGTCCTTTGCGTCCTTTGTAGTTCAATAGGGTGTTTTTCTTACTTCCATGTCCGACTTCTCTTACCGCATCGCCGTCGCCGATTTCGGCAGCAACTCCATCAAATTCGGCTTGTTCGATGCCGATTCGTCGGGCCAACTGCGTCCGGTTGCGAGCCATCGCGCGATGATCGCGCTGGGCGACGACGCGTTTCAAACGGGCCGGATTTCCGAGGAGTCGGCGCATAGGGTCGAAGAGGCGCTGCGCCGCTTCGCGCCCCGTTTCGCCGAGGCCGACGCCCGAGCCGCCGCCGCCACGTCCGCGTTTCGGGCCGCCGAGAATGGCGTGGAGATGGCCGAACGGTTTTCAGAAACACTCGGCGTCCGCGTGGAAATCCTCGACGGCTTGGAAGAGGCGCGGCTGCTCGGACGCGGCGTGCTCGAGACGGCCAACTGGGACGGAAAGGCCGAGGCGGTGGTCGTCGACATCGGCGGCGGCAGCGGCGAGATCATCCGCGCGCGTCCGGGCGCGCCGCTTCAGGTCGCCAGCCTGGCCCTCGGCGCGATCCGCTTGCGCGAAGCCTGCGCGCCGCCTCCGGACGACGAGCCGTATACGAAGGAGAGCGTCGCCGCGCTCCACGCGATGGCAAAGGGGGAGCTCCGGGGCGTGGCGCCCGCGGCTCCGGGCGGGCGCTGCTTTGGCGCCGGCGGCGGGTTCACCACGCTGGCCGAAGCCATCCGCGGGGCGGAGACCCGGCCGGGAAACCTTCTGAGCAGGCTTGAGCTCCGGGGATTTCTGGAAACTCTTTGCGTGACGCCGGCCTCCGACATCGCGATGCGCTATCGGCTGCCGCTTCGGCGGGCGCGCATCGCCTTCGCCGCGTCGGTGGCCGCGTGGCGAGCGCTGGTCAATCTCCGCGTCAAACGAATCGAACTCTCGTGGGCGGGGCTGCGCGAAGGCCTCGCCGCCCGCGAGGCGGATCGACTGCGCCAGAAGTAGCGCCGACCGGTCCGCGGCGCTCGCGGGTTCGCCATGTCGGCTGTCCAACCGGGATCCTTGGGCTCGGCCTGCGCAGTGCGAAAAGGGGCAGGAAGCCTTCGTTGGGGCGTGTCGCGCGAACATGGCTGTCCGCGCCATCTTCTACTTCGCCGCCGTCAAGCGCCTCAACGCCTCTTGATTCAGCGGGTTCTCCGGCGCGAGGCGGACGGCGGTTTCGAATTCCGTCCTCGCCAAATCAACCCGCCCCTCGCGCAAATGGATCAGCCCCAGGTTCCGGTGCGCGTCGGGCAGATTCGGGTTCTCCGCCAACGCCGCCTCGAGCAGCCCTTTCGCCTTCTCCCAATCGCCGCGACTGAGCCACAGCGCCCCTAGCGCCTCGCGTCCCCGCGCGTTATGCCATTGCTCGTAGCGGGCGATATTGAGCGTCGTGTCGTCGCGCCAGTCGCGGTTGCGGGCAAAGGAAAACCCGATATAGGCCACAATCAGCGCCACAACCGCCGCGTTCCATGCCCGCTTTGCCGCGACGCGATTCCCCGCCGCTTGCTCCGAAAACCGGGAGTATGGAGTCCCGCTTTCAGGCGGAATGCAGGGAACCGTGTCGAGTCCGGCCATCGAAGATTCCGCCTGAAGGCGGGACTCCATACCCCCGGTTTTCATTCGTTTCGAAGTGAAGCGAAGCGCCATGAATTGCTCGCGCAGTCCTATAAGGATCGCGGCGATGAGAAGCGCCATCCCCGCGTGCGGCAGATACAGAAACCGCTCGGCCAGCGGCTCGGGGATCGGCACGATCTGCGCCACCGGCGCCAGCGCCAGGCACGCCCACAGCCCCCCCACCCCCGCCAATCCCCGCAGCCCGTCCGACGAGTCCTCTCCGTCCACTGCGTCCACTCCGTCCATCCCGTTCACTTCGTCCATTCGGTCCCGTCCGTCCACCCCCGCCAGTCCCCGCGCCCACATCCACGCCGCCCCCGCGCCGAACAGCCCCAGCGCCGCCGCCCCCGCCCACAGCCGCCAATCGCCATACGACGTCGACGGCTCGAACCAATGCCCCACCGACAGCCCGACCGGCGCGATCCACAGCCGCAGATAGAGGACGAAGGTTCGGCAGAAGTTGAGGAAGCCCAGCGCCGGCCCGTCCCCGCCCGGCCACACGGCCGGATGCGCCGCCTTCTGGCTGAAGCGCAGGTACAGGACAACGCAAATCGCCAGCGCCGCGCCGAACGCCAGCGCCGCCAGGACGAGACGCGCGCCCTTTGTTCTCTCCATCTTGCCGAACCGCCCGCGAAAGACCGGCGAGCGCCAAAACGCCATCGGCACCAGCGCCACGCCCGCCAGCGCCGTTTCCTTTGACAGAATCGCCACAAGCCACAGCGCCGCGGCGGCAAGAATCAACAGCGCGGCCCCTGGGAGCGCCGACGTCCTCGTCGGCAGGCGCGTTAGTCCGTGAAACAACGCCCGCATCGCCAAAACCAGAAACAGCGTCATGAGCGGCTCTTCACGAAATCCCGCGCAGTTGACCGCCTCCGTCGTGATCGGATGAACGAGGAAGACCGCCGCGGCCAGAAAGCTTAGCCTCCCGTCGCCGAACAGATCGTTCCACAGCCCGAACAGCGCCAACCCCACGGCCAAGTGCAGCGCGAGGTTGATCCAATGCGACGCGAAGGGGTCTTTGTGAAAGACCTCCCCGTCGAGGAAATACGACAGCGAGACGATGGGCCGGTAGGAGAGCTCGCCGAAGGCCGGCCCGTATTCGCGCGACACGAGCAGCCGCGCGTTCGACCACGACTCGATGGTCCGCCTATCGCGGATCGCCGACAGGTCGTCGTAGCAATACTGGCCCAGCGGCGCGTTGCAATACGCCGCCACGCCGACCGCGATCAGCGCCAAGGGCGCCAGCCATCGAGTTCGAGCAATCATGGGAAGGTTCGTAGCGCGGCCTTTAGGTCGTACGTAGCGCCGGCTGTCTAGCCGGCAATCTGTCTTCACGCGCCCACTCAAGGACCTTTACCGGCTGGACAGCCGGCGCTACAAACCGCCCAGCCTCACACCTCGACCATAGCCTCTCGCCTTGGAAAGCGCAAACCTGTTCCAAGCCTTCGGGCGTATGGAGTCCCGCCTTCGAGCGGTTCGTCAGCGGAATGCTCCGAATCGCTGATCAGTCGCTCATATCCACATTCCCCCTGAAGGCGGGACTCCATACAAGCCGCATCTCGCCGTTTCCTCTGGCGCCATACCCGCCGCCGACGCATCCTTCTCGCCGCGGTTCATTCACGTTCCGTTCGGCCCAATTTCATGCGCCTGCGCTATCGCTTTCCCCTGGTCCGCGATCCTGAGGAATACCAGCGCCTCCTCGCCGACATGCGCCGGCGCTGCCCGACGATCGCCGAAGCCGCCGACCATCCGTTGACGGAGTGGGAGATTCTTCACGCCAACGCCCTGTGGGACTGGCTTGCCGGGGCGGTGGGAGTGGGGATCTGTGTGGGGATATGCATCGCCTTTTGGTTGGGCGCCGGCACGCCGTCATTTTTTCTGTGCTATCTCATCTTCCTTCTGCTGCCCCTCCAGCGCCACCGC
>JAPLSS010000875.1 GCA_026398515.1 Candidatus Sumerlaeota bacterium
GCGTGGCGTGGGCTGCCAGCCCACGGCACGCAAAACGCCCTCTCTTGCTAACGTGGTGAGACATGCGGGCTATTGCCTCTGCTCCCCCCGCGCTTCGGCGGTCTTCCGCGCGGCCCACATGAAGCCGCGGATGACCAGCTCCAGGGCTTCGGTCTGCGCGAGGTGCGCGGCGCTGTGGCCGAGCGAGCAATAGTAGACGTTGCCCCTGCCCCACGTTTTCGTCCACGCCACCGGCATGACGACTTCGCCGGCGTTGGTGGTCGCCAGCGCGTGGATCGCCGGATCGATGAGCATGTAGTATTGCTCCGAGGTGACGGAGAAATCCTTCAGCCCCTGGGTGATGGGGTGCTCGTGGTCGCGGATGTTGATGGTATACGTGATCTGGCCGCCGGGGTGGGCGAGGAACTGGCCGCCGACCATGTGCTGAAACTGGATGTTGCCGCGGAAGGCGTCGCCGGCGCCGCCGTGGATGCCGGCCAGCGAAATCCCGCTTTGCACGGCCCCGCAGAGGACCTTGGTTTCCTCTTTCGGCAGCTCGCCGAAGGTCCAGTGGGGCACGAGCAGATCCATCTGCTCGAGTTTGGCTTTGTCCTTGAAGGTCTCCAGGGTGTCGGAGACCTCCACTTCGACGCCGCGCTGGCGCAACGCCGCCGCCAGAATGTCGCTGGTTTCCTTGGGCTCGTGGGGTTTGAACCCGCCCTGCACGATCAACGCCTTCAATGCCATGGGTCTTCTCCTCTATAGGGGTTCGGTGTGTGGAGTTCAGAATGCGGAATGCGGAGTGCGGAATGAACAACAAACAAGCAGCGGGAGGATGCCGGTTCCTTGCCTTTTGTTTTTCATTCCGCATTCCGCACTCCGCATTCCACATTCGTCAATCCAGCCTGGGCATATAGCCGCGCTTGGAATGCTCGGCGATCAATTCATCGCATAGGTCGACGATCTCGTCCATCGTCAGCAGGCTCGACGTGTGCGGGTCGAGCATGGCGGCATGATAGACATGGTCGCGCCGTCCGTCCAGCGCGGCGCGCACGGCCAATTCCTGCACGTTGACGTTCAGCCGGTTCAGCGCGGCGCACTGCGGCGGCAGGTCGCCGAATTGCGTCGGCTGCACGCCGTTGGAGTCGACCAGGCACGGCACTTCGACGCAGCAGCCCTCGGGCAGATTCGGAATCAGGCCGAAGTTCGGCACGTTCCCATTGACGACGCGCGGCTGGCCGGTCTCGATCGAGTGGACGATTTCGGAGCAGTATTCGCCGCTGGGGCGCAGCGGCAGCTCCGCGTCGGACTTGACCAGCTTCTTCATTTCGTCGAAGCGCCCGAGCAGACCCTCGCACCGCCGGACGTATTCGCGGATCGGGATCTTGAGCTCCTCGATCAAGTCTTCGTGCTGGATGAAGTAGGGGAGATACTCGGCGATGTGCTCCGAGGACTCGGTCATGAAATAGCCGACCTTTTCCATCAGCGCGAACCGCACCGCGTCCCTCATGAAGACCTCATCGTTCTCAATGGCGCGGAACAGGGCGGGGTAGGCGTCTTCGCCATTGACCCATAGGTCGACGAACCACGCCATGTGGTTGATGCCGCCGCAGCGGTACGTGACGGTGTTCTTGTCGACCCCCAGATGGCGGGCGACCTGGTGGGCGCTCATGCGGATGCCGTGGCACAGCCCCACCACGTTGATGTCCGAGGCCTCGCAGGCCGCCCAGCAGTTCATCGCCATCGGGTTGGAGTAGTTCATCAGGAGCGCGTTCGGGCAGACCTCCTCCATGTCGTGGCACAGGTCGACGACGACGGGGATGGTGCGCAGCGCGCGCATGATGCCGCCGACGCCCATCGTGTCGCCGATCGTCTGTTTGAGTCCGTGTTTCTCCGGGATGTCGAAGTCGAGGAGCGTGGCCGGAAAGCCGCCGACCTGGATCATGTTGATCACGTAGTCGGCGTCTTCGAGGGCGGCCAGACGGTCGCGATGGGCGGCGACCTTGGCGGTTTTCGCGGCGTCGCGCTGGCGGATGATCTTGCGGGTCATCAGCTCGGCGGTCTCGAGGCGCTCCGTGTCGATGTCCATCAGCGCGAACTGCGTGTCGCGCAGTTCGGGATAGGCCAGGATGTCGCCGATCAGGTTCTTGGCGAAGACGACGCTGCCTGCGCCGATCATGGCGATCTTCGGCATTCGGGAGGACCTCCATCGGAGAGGGTCTTGGCAACAGGAGGGTGAAAGTCTGCGGGCGCCGGGGCCGGGTTGCAAGTCATAAGTAGGCCGGCCTTGCCGAGGCCGGCTTCAGTCCGCCCCGGCAGGGCGGACCTACTTCGACGCCATGATCTCCTCGCACAACTCCAATCGCCGCTGGATGGAGGGGTGCGAATAGAACAACGCCTCGACCAGCGGGTGCGGCGAAGGGTCGGCCATGTTGAGCGAGCCCAGGCGGCGCATGGCGGCGAGAAACGTCTCGGGCCGCCCGGTGGCTTCGATGGCGTAGCGGTCGGCTTGGCGTTCAAAACCGCGCAGAATGGCGTTCGTCACGGGCATGAGGGCCACTCCGAGCGCCGCCCCGACCAGCGCCAGGAGCGGAAACGCCCCGACGTCGCCCAGGCCGGCGAACCCCAAGCGCGCGGCCGCGGGGGCGGCGATCAAATCGACCAGCCAGAGGAACAGGAAGATCATCGCCGTCTGCAGCGCCATGCCCTTGAGCAGGTGCGCCTTGAGGTGATGGCCCAGTTCGTGGGCGATGACGATCTCAACCTCGTCCACCGGGAAGCGCTCCAGCAACGTATCGGCGAGGATGATGCGGCGCGTGCGGCCCAGGCCGGCGAGCGCCGCGTTCACCGTGCGCGACTTGCTGCTCAGGTTCATTTCATAGATGCCGGAAATGGCCGTCCCCGCGCGTTCGGCCAGGCGCGCCAGCCGTTCGCGCAATTCGCCTTCCGCGATGGGTTTGAACTTGAAGAAGAGGGGGAAAATGAGAACCGGCGCCAGGCGGGCCAGCGCGACGAAGACCAGGGTGAACGCCCCCGCCGTCCACAGCCACCACCAGCGCCCGCCGCCCCACACGAACGTATAAAGGATCTCCGTGAGGAGGAGCATGAGGACCGCGTTGAGGGCGACGGATTTCGCGTGGTCGCTCAGCCATTCGCGGGTGGTTTGCCGCGAGAGGCCGTACTTGCGCTCCAGCCAGTGGCCGCGCGCGTAGCTCAGGGGGAAGAAGACGATTTCGTTGAGGACGCCCAGGAACGCCAGGTACAGCGCCGCGTGGAGCCAGGGGCTTTGAAAATCGAAGCGCAACGCCCAGCGGCCCATGGCGGCCGAAAGCCCGCTGGCCAGAACCACGCCGAAGAAGGCGAACTCCAGCCCGACGCCCGCGGCGCCAAGCAGCATCTTGCGGCGGTGGTATTCCTTCGCCTGCGGCGTGGCCTTCATCGTCAGCCGGCGAACCAGAAAGTCGATGCGGAATCGCGGCGCCACGGCCTCTCCCCGGGCGCGCGCCTGAACGGGCCGCGCCCGCGAGGACACTTTGACCCATCGGCGAGGGAAGAATCAAGAAGGGCGCTCGGGGATTTTGGAGTTATGGCCGTTGTGAGCGACTGGGGCGTCTGGGGCGCGGAGATAAAGTATGGAGTCCCGCCTTTAGGCGGAATGCGAGGAGTCGGCGCGATGATCTCTCCTGCGGCATTCCGCCTAAA
>JAPLSS010000250.1 GCA_026398515.1 Candidatus Sumerlaeota bacterium
ACTGATGGTCTGGCGATGTTGGATTTCTTAGGTCATGGAATGCAAACCATCGCGAGGGAAGCCGTAACCGGGCTCGTGAAACCTGGATTTGAATTTGTGGTTGCAGAGCAAGAGCGTTGGACGAATCTCGGAGATCTCAAACTCGCCGCTCGATATGGCAGGCTTCGATCCTATTACGAATCCCGGCTATCCATCTGGCAAACTGACACGACCTCGCCCACCAGATGAAACACCGTTTGCCCGACGATGCGGACGTGGACGCGCTGGCCGAGGCGAAAGCTATTCTCCGCATTCTCCCAAAATGCGAGCGAAAGCTCTCGGGGTTACAATCTCGATCCCGTGGAATCGCTTCACAACCAACAAGTCTTTGTCCCCGGTGAGAAGGTAATCCGCCCGAAAGGCAATCGCGGTTCCAAGGATCTTAAGGTCATCGGCATCCCGGCAAGCGGATGGATTGAGTTGCGCAGGGATGACCAGACCGGCCTTGGACCGGACAAACGAAACGATCTCGTCGGCTGTTTGCTCCGGGAGTTTCGCCTTCTTGATCAGATTCCGCCGGATCTCCTCTAGCAACTCTCGGCTCACGGCCATCTCGTGCTGATCCAGACAAAGCTCCATGACCGCCTCACACAGCCCATGTGCGGCAAAGGCGGCCACGAAGACATTCGTATCCAAGACGATCCTCATGAGATCGCCTTGAATACGTCTTCGTCAGTCAGCAGTCCCTGGGCTTCCGCAAAGGGCAGGGCCTTCTTGCGAAGCGCGCGGAACCGTTGAATGGAAAGGTACCGGCGGATGGACTCGCGCGCCACGTCGCTCACGGCCTTCCGTTCTTCCCGCGAGATGCGCTCCAACTCCGCCCGCAGATCCTCGGGCAACCGTATCGTCAGGGTGGTCATGCTTCACCTCCGCACGACATTGTAACACATCGGCCCCTTGTGTCAAGCGGCCAACGGCTCGGCCACCGCGCTCCAAGGCGCTTCGCGCTTACCGACGCTGAATCAGCCGATCTCCCCAATTAGATGAAACACCGTGTGCCCGACGACGCGGACGCGGACGCGCTGGCCGGGGCGGAAGCGGCCGCGCAGGACGATGGGGCGGTAGGCGAAGTTGCGCGCCACGGCGCTGCCCGCGCGCTTGATCTCGCTCACCCATGCCTCGCCTTGCCAGTTCGCCCATTCCGACAAGCTGGCGAACGAGATCTCTTCCACCAGGCGCGCCAGGCGGCGTGAACGCTGGGAAACGACGCGCGATGGAAGTTGCGGCATGCGCGCGGCCAGAGTCCCCGGGCGCGGAGCGAAACGCGAGCGGTTGACCGTGGCCGGCCGCGTGCGCCGCAGGAGTTCGAGCGTCCGCTCGAACTCCTCGTCGGTCTCGGTGGGGAAGCCGGCGATCACGTCGGTCCACAGGGCGATCTGGGGGAAGCGCCCGCGAAACGCCGCGCAGACTTCCTCAAATTGCGCCACCGTGTTCTCCCGTCCCATCGCGCGCAGGACGCGATCATCGCCCGATTGCACGGGAACGTGGAGGAACTGGTAGAAGCGCGGACTCTCAAAGACGTCGAGCAAACGCTGCAAGTCGTGATGGACCCACTGGGGCGAACTCATGCCGAGGCGGACCCTGAAATCGCCTTCGACCGCCGCCAGCGCTTCGAGCAGATCCGGCAACGACGCGCCGAGGTCGGCCCCATAGGCGCCTGTGTCCTGCGAGGTGAGCCAGATCTCCCGCACGCCTTCCGCCGCGGCCTTCTTCACGCGCTCGACGATGTCGCGAATCGGGTAGGAAGCCAGCCGTCCGCGCGCCAGACGCGTTTGGCAGAAGGAGCACGCGCTCAGGCACCCCTGGTTGATCGGGAGGATTTCGACGGCGGGATTGCGTCGAATCGAAGGCAATTGCAGCCGCTCTTCAGCGCCGCGGCCGATTTTGCGCAAGGGCCGCCGCGCCAATGCGGCCTCGGCGGCTTCGACAATCGCTTCCAGATTCATGGGGCCGATGCAAACGGCGTCGAGCAGCTCGGGATCGCGCGGGTTCGCCTTTGGAACGCAGCCGGCGACCACCACCGCCGGGCGTCCCATGGCCCGCTCGTGCGCGCGCAGTTCGGCCAGGCGCTTCTTGAAATCGAGAAACGTGCGGTCCTTGACGGTGCAGGAATTGAGGACGACGACGTCGGCGCTATCGGCCCGGCGCGCGATGCGCCAGCCCGCACGCGTCAGCAAGCCCTCCAGCGCCTCGCTGTCGGAGACGTTGAAGGCGCAGCCATAGGTTTCAATGAAAACGCTACCACTCATGCCGACAATATACCACGGCGGGGCGCCGGAACGGCAAACGCAGAATCAAGAGGGCGGAATCATGAAGGACGCCGTCAATCGTCCTACCCCTAATTGTCCTGCCTGTGGTTGTGCCGAGAAACGGAACCGACAAAAGCAGGACGATTAGCGGCAGGACGATGGACGGACACCATGGATTTTCGCCGCTGGTTGGCTATTCCGCGGCTCTGTGCCCCTATTCGTCCGCCGGTTTGGCGTCGGCGTCGGATTCGGCGCCGCCGACGGGAAGCGCCCCGGCCGGCTCCAGCGCCACGCGGACCTGCTCTTCCATGGTCTGGGCGACTTCGGGGTGCTCGCGCAGGAAGGCCTTGGAATTCTCGCGTCCCTGGCCCAGCCGTTCGCCCCCGAAGGAGAACCAGGCGCCGGTCTTTTCCACCACGCGCATCTTCACGCCGAGATCCAGCAGATCGCCTTCGTATGAAATGCCCGAACCGAACATCAGATCGAACTCGGTTTCGCGGAACGGGGGAGCGACCTTGTTCTTGACCACGCGCGCCCGGACGCGGTTGCCGATGTTGTCCGCGCCTTCCTTGATGGAAGAGATGCGGCGCACTTCGATGCGCACGCTCGAATAGAACTTCAGCGCCCGTCCCCCCGGCGTCGTCTCCGGGTTGCCGAACATGACGCCGATCTTTTCGCGGATCTGGTTGATGAAGACGACGCACGTGCGCGACTTGCTGATTGCGCCCGTCAATTTGCGCAGCGCCTGCGACATCAGCCGCGCCTGCAAGCCGACGAACGTATCCCCCATTTCGCCTTCGAGTTCCGCCTTCGGCACCAGCGCGGCCACGCTGTCGATCACCACGATGTCGACGGCGTTGCTGCGCACAAGGGTCTCGCAGATGTCGAGCGCCTGCTCGCCGGTGTCGGGCTGGGAGATGAGGAGTTCATCCAGGTTGACGCCCAAGTTGCGCGTATACTTCGGATCCATCGCATGCTCGGCGTCGATGTACGCGGCCACCCCGCCCTTCTTCTGCGCTTCGGCGACAATGTGCAGCGCCAGCGAAGTCTTGCCCGACGACTCCGGCCCGTAGATCTCGACGACGCGCCCCCGCGGCACGCCCCAGACCCCCAGCGCGTGGTTGAGCGAAATCGAGCCGGTGGAGATCACATCGATCCCCACGCCGAGATCGCGCTCGCCGAAGCGCATGATGGCGCCTTTGCCATGCGCGCGCTCGATCTGCGTCAACGCCAATTCCAGCGATTTGGTTCGATCGTCTTTAGCCATGGTGTCTCTTTCTCCAGAAGATCAGTTCGCTGTGAGCCCGCCAGGACATATAGGCCGTATAGGTCCTATAGGCCCTCTGTCGTTTTACGATTCCGCCTCAATCAAACCGCGGTCGATCGACTCGATCATCTCGTCGATGCGCCGCGTCAGGTCGGCTTTCTCGTCGCCGTCCATTTCGACCCG
>JAPLSS010000639.1 GCA_026398515.1 Candidatus Sumerlaeota bacterium
GGCGTCATCATCTCCGACCGCCACATTCACGTTTCGTCGAACTGGGCCGAACGCTGGGGTCTGAAGGATCAGCAAATCGTCTCGTGTCTGGCGGGCGGGAAGGGGCCGAAGCCGATCATTCTGAAGAACGTGCGCCTGCGCGTCAGTCCAAAGTTCGTGGTGGAGGCGCATCTCGATACGGACGACGCCAATGCGGCGTGCGTCAACAGCGAAGACGTGCTGGAAGTGATTGTGCCATAGGGACTAAGGGACATAAAGGACGCAAAGGACATAGAGGACAAAGCGTCGCACAAGTCATCATTGGTCCTTGGAGTCCTGTAGGTCCTTGTGGTCCTTTTCCTCTTTCACGCAGGATGTCATGGATTTTCCCAATAAAGAGCGCCTGGTTCAAATCATCGCCGAAGAAATCTTGCGCGTTCTTCGTCAACGCGGACTGGCGCCATGCGATTCTCCGAAGACGCCGGAGCGCGCGTGCGCCTCAGCTGAGGAGACTCCTATCGCGCCGATGCCCGCTCCGGCGTCGGCGTGCGCGCCCCACGTGCGCCCCATAGGGCCTCCGGGGCCGCTGTTTCTGTTCACGGGCGCCGTCTCTGTGGACGATGAGGTCTGGACGGCGCTGGCCGAATTGGCCCGGAAAGCGCGGGTGGCGAGCGCGCTTCTGTCGCGTTCGTTTCTCGATCACACGCGCGAATCCGACGTGGCGGAGCGGCTGCCTTTGGCGGCCCTTCACACGCCGCCGCTGAGCGAACGGCAGATCCTGGCGCTGGCGGATGCGCATCTGGCGCTGGTGATTCCGGCGCTTTCGCCGAACACGGCGGCCAAGGCGGCGGCGGGCATTCATGATTCGGAATCGACGCTTTTGCTGCGCATGATGCTCCAGAAGCGCAAGCCGGTTCTGGCGTTGCGCGACATGCTGGAGCCGTGCTCCGCCGAGTCTCCGCTCGGCCTGGCCGCTTCCACGCCGCCGGCCATGCGGCAAACGGTCAACGCCCATCGGCTGGCGTTGGAGCGTCTGGGAGTCCGGTTTATTGAGCGAGGCGAACTGGTCGAAGCGGGTCTTGCCGCGTTGCGCCCCGCGGACAATGGCCCGCGCGTGTTGCCGCCGCCGAAGCCGGCGCTACGGCGCGAGTTTGTCACCGAAGACGATCTGCGCGCTCTGAAGGCGAGGGGCGAGAGCGTTCGGCTCGTCGGCCCGCACACGATCGTCACCGATACGGCGCGGGAGTACGCCGCCCGCGAGGGGATTGCGTTGGAGTAGGTGGGCGGGTAGATTCTTCTTGTGGTCGCGCTCGTAATCGGCCGCCAGGGTTTGTGGCAGACTACAGAGCCCGAGCTCGAGCCTGAGAGAGAAGATGCGTTTCGATAGGGCGATTTGGCGAGAGAGGGCCGAAGGGAGCGCGCGGCGTTGGGAGGGTGTTGCGGCAGGCCCGGCGGATGGGGTGCGGGATGAACGAACTGGACGAGATGGACGGGATGGACAGACTGGACGGATTTGACTTGTAAGACCTTTCACACCCTTCACACCTTTCACACCTTTTTCACTCTTCGCCCCCTTCTTGCTC
>JAPLSS010000894.1 GCA_026398515.1 Candidatus Sumerlaeota bacterium
GGCGTCCTCGATCAGGCGGCGGCAGGTCTGCTCGCGCCAGGCGCTTCGTCCCGCGGCGCGCAATTCCCCTTCGAGCAGGTCGGCCAGGCGCAGCAGGTGCGCCGTGTCGTTGACGGCGTAGGCGAGCATGTCGAGCGTGAGCGGGCGGCGCGACCAATCGGCCCGCTGGCTGGTCTTGGGCATCGCGAGGCGGAAATGGCGCTCCATCAGGGCGGACAGGCCGAACGCCGGATAGCCCAGGATTTGGGCGGCGATCGACGTGTCGTACAGGGCGTCGGCGGAGAAGCCGAACGTGCGGCGAAGGAGCCGCAGGTCGTAGTCGGCGCCGTGGATGACCAGCAGTTTCGCGGAGAGGATGTTCAGAAGCGGCCCGAGGTCGAACCCCGCCAATGGATCAATGATATAGTTGTGGCGGCTTGGAGAACTGATCTGCATCAGGCAGACCTTCTCGAAGTAGTGATGCAGACTGTCGGCTTCGGTGTCGACGGCCAGGCGGTCGGCCTTCTCCAGGTCCGGCAGAATGCGTTGAAGCGCGGCGGAGCGATCAATGTAGGAATGCGGAGGAATGTGCAGCGGAGCGGGGCTATCGGGACAGATCATGGAAATCTCACTGCTCCACGAACGGGTAGGCCGCATTTCTCACCACACGATAGTGTTGCGGTTCCTGGGAGCGCCGACGTCCTCGTCGGCCATGAATCCACTCCGTCGACGCTCGGATTTGCCGACGAGGACGTCGGCGCTCCCAGGAACCGCAAACCAGGAACGAGAGACCCGAAACGCTATAGTTTCAACACCCACGTCAGGATGTCCTGGTACGTGATGAGAATGGCCAGCAAGATCAGCAGACCCGTCATGATGTACAGTATCAGACCGAGGAAGCGAGGCGGAATCTGGCGGCGCGTGACGCCCTCAATGACGCTGATCACGATGTAGCCGCCATCCAGCACCGGAAGCGGCAGAATGTTCACCGTCAGAAACGCCAGATTGAGGATGACAAACAGGCGCAGGAACTGGCTGAACCCCTCGCGCGACGCCTTGTACGCCATCGCGAAGATCCCGACCGGGCCGGAGATCTCGCCCTTGGTTTCCTGGAAGTGCGTGAACAGCCGGCCCAGTGTCTCAAACGTCATCGTGGCGATGAAGGCCGTCATGAGCGCGGTGCGCTCCGGGGCTTTGGCGAACGCGACCCAGGGCGCTTCGCGGATGAACCGCTCGTTCGGGTTCCCGGAGACGATTCCGAGCTGGCCCTCCTTGGGGTTTTCGGGATTGCTTTTGACGACGGGGAACAGATGGCGGGTCGCCTCCTCGCCGCGGCGGCGGATTTCCAGATCCAGGGCCTGGTCCGCGTTGGCCCGAATCAGTCGGCTCATTTGGTAGGAATACTGGACGGGCTGTCCGTTGATCGAAACCACCCAATCGCCTTCTTTCAGGCCGCAGCGGTCCGCCGGCGAGTTGGGATACACGGCGAGGATGTAGGCCGGATACGCCGGCGCCAGGATGGTTGTCTTGGGGTCTTCGGCGTCGGTGTAGGCGGGGTTCAACTCCTTGGGATTCTTCGAATCGAACAGCGGCGGCAGGTCCAGCGCCACGCGCTTTCCCGCGCGTTCGACTTCGACGGGAATCGGCGCGGTCGAGCCCTTCGCGCCGCCGGCCATCGCCTTCCACAGGTCGTCCCAGTTGGCCACCGGCTTGCCATTCACCGAAAGAAACCGGTCAAGCGACCGCAGGCCGTCGGCGTAGAGGCCCGAAGACTCGGGGATGTCCGCCACTTGGGGCGGGAACGGCGCCGGCTCATGAAAGCCCACGGAATACTGAAGGCCGACGCCCAGCATGGCCGCCAGGAAGTTGAACCCCACCCCGGCGGCGATCATGGAAACTTTGGCCAGCGTGCCCTTGGCGTGGAAGGAATCCCCCTCGTCCATGGGAGAGGCGCCCACGCCCTCTCCGCCGGCCTTTGTCTCCTCGCCCTCGTCGCCCAACATGCCTTTGATCGAAACGAAGCCGCCAAAGGGAAGGGCGCGAATCGAATACTCGGTGCCGCCATAGCGCCTCGCGACCAGTTTCGGCCCCATGCCGATGGCAAACTTGGGCACGCCGACGCGGTTCAGCTTGGCCAGAAGAAAATGCCCCAGTTCGTGGAAGAGAATCGCCAGGCCGAAGATGACCACCGCCCCCGCGATGCCGATCAAGTAACTAAGCAGAGCCGACATAACGCCTCGCTTTTCCGCGCGCCCATTCGTCGACGGCGTAAAGCGCGTCGAGCGTGGGCGACGGTTGATTTTCGTGGGCTTCCAGCGCCTCCGCGATCAGCGCCGGAATGTCCACGTACCGGATTTCGTGGCGCAAAAACCGCGCCACGGCCACCTCGTTGGCCGCGTTGAGGACCGTCGGCGCCGTGCCGCCCGCGCGTCCGGCTTCGTACGCCAGGCGCAACGCCGGGAACCGCTCCAGGTCCGGCGCCTCGAAGGTGAGCGCGCCCAGCGCGGCGAAATCGAGCGGCGCGAACCGGTTGGGCCGCCGGTTCGGGTAAGTCAGCGCGTTCTGAATCGGCAGATACATATCGGTGCGGCCCATCTGCGCCAGGATCGACCCGTCGACGTATTCGACCATGGAGTGAATCGTGCTTTCCGGGTGAATCACCACCTCGACGCGCTCGAACGGCATGCCGAACAAGTGATGGGCCTCGATGACCTCGAACCCCTTGTTCATCAGGGTGGAGGAATCAATCGTGATCTTCGGCCCCATGTTCCACGTCGGATGCGCCAAGGCCTGTTCGACCGTGACCCGCGCCAACTCGTCCTTGGACAGGCGGCGAAACGGCCCGCCGGAAGCGGTGAGAATGACGCGGCGCACCGAGGCCAGGTCTTGCCCGCCCAGGCATTGAAACACCGCGTTGTGTTCGCTGTCGATGGGCAGAATGCGGACCCCGCGTTCGGCCGCCCGCCGGGTGACGAGTTCGCCGGCGGCGACGAGGACTTCCTTGTTGGCCAGCGCCAGGTCCATCCCCGCGTCGATGGCCGCCAGCGACGGCGCCAGGCCGGCGAACCCCACCGTGGCCACCACCGCCATGTCGGCTTCGAATTCCGCGGCCAACCGCGTCAGGCCGTCGCGCCCGCACAGGACCGGCACGCCCGTGCGCGCTTCGATCCGTCGCGCCTCTTCACGCAAACCCTCTTCGGCGAGGCAGGCGGCCCGCGGGTGGAATTCCACGATTTGGGCCTCGAGATCGGCGGCGTTTCGTCCGGCCGAAAGCGCCACGATCTCGAAACAATCGCGAAAGTCGCGCGTCACGTCCAGCGTGCGTTTTCCGATGGAGCCGGTGGAGCCGAAGAGGATGAGGCGTTTGCGCGGCAAAAGCGGATCGGCAATCGTAGGGATAGGCGCCGCCACGGCGCCGAACGGCCGCTGGGGCGAACCGTATCGGACGAGTGTGCCAGAGGCGGCGCGGCCATGTCAATTTGTGAGGACGACGCTTCGCGTGGCGTGGACAGCTTTGTCCGCGCATCTGTCCGGCGCCTGGTTTCCTGCGCGGACACGGCTGGCCACGCCCCGCCCCGACTTTCTCGTTGACTTGCATGGGGAAACATTCTTGTCTCTGGAATGGGGCGTAGCTGTCGGTCCGCCCCGTGGGCCGGCGTCGGATGCCCAGCGTTTTCGGGAACTGCCTAAATTAAGAACCTAACCGGTTCGGATAAGAGCCGGACTCACGCAAGAGGAGGATTGAGCCGCATGGCCGCAACGCCAAAATACGTGTATGCCTTCGGCCCGGGGAAGTCCGAGGGCCGCGCCGACATGAAAAACCTGCTCGGCGGCAAAGGCGCCAACCTGGCCGAAATGTGCCGCCTGAAGATGCCGGTCCCCCCGGGCTTCACCATCACCACCGAAATGTGCACCGTCTACATGAAGACCGGCGGCCAATATCCCGCCTCTCTGAAGAAGGAAGTCGCCGCCGCCCTCGCCGGCGTGGAGAAGATCATGGGGCGCAAGTTCGGCGACCCCAACGACCCGCTCCTGTTTTCTGTCCGCTCCGGCGCGCGCAAGAGCATGCCGGGCATGATGGAGACGGTTCTGAACGTCGGCCTGACGACCAAGAGCCTCCCGGGCCTGATCGCCCTGTCCGGCGACGAGCGCTTCGCCTACGACTCGTATCGCCGCCTGATCATGATGTATTCCGACGTCGTCATGGAGAAGGCCGCGGACATCGAGCCCGTGGGCGACCGGGGCATCCGCCGACAGTTGGAAGAGATCATGGACGAGAAGAAGCATGAGTGCGGCGTCAAGCAGGACACCGAACTCCGGGTCGCGGACCTCAAGGACCTGTGCGCGAAGTTCAAGGTCCGCGTCAGGCAGGTCCTCGGCCAGGAATTCCCCGACGATCCGATGGACCAGCTGTGGGGCGGCGTTGGCGCCGTCTTCAAATCGTGGAACGGCAAGCGCGCCGTCTCCTACCGCAAGATCGAAGGCATCCCCGATGAGTGGGGCACCGCCGTCAACGTCCAGACCATGGTCTTCGGCAACCTGGCCGAGGATTCCGCCACCGGCGTCGCCTTCACCCGCGACCCCGCCACCGGCGAGCGGATTTTCTTCGGCGAGTACCTGCCGCAGGCGCAGGGCGAAGACGTGGTTGCCGGCATCCG
>JAPLSS010000910.1 GCA_026398515.1 Candidatus Sumerlaeota bacterium
CTGGTCGGCAAGGGCATCACCTTCGACAGCGGAGGCATGTGCCTGAAAGACGGGTCGAAAATGTGGCAGATGCTCGGCGACATGTCCGGCGCCGCCGCGGTCCTGGCGTCGATGAAGGCCATCGCCCAATCCGCGGCGCCCGTGCGGGTCACCGGCGTGCTGTGCCTGACCCAGAACTACATCGGCCCGACCGCGGTCAAGCCGGGCGACATTTTCACCGCCAAGAACGGCAAGACCGTCCACGTCCTCAACACCGACGCCGAAGGCCGTCTGATCCTAACCGATGGGTTGGCACGAGCCGGGGAGGAGGGCGCGACCCACGTCGTCGACGTGGCCACGCTCACCGGCGCCATCGCCCGCGCGCTCGGCGACTCGCTCTCGGGCTTGTTCGCCAACGACGCGGCGTGGGCGGAGCGGATCAAGGCCATTGGCGACTCCGAAGGCGAGCCGATGTGTCACATGCCGCTGTTCGGCGAATACCGCCGCCATCTCGATCACTTCCGCACGGACATCAACAACACCACGCCGAGCGGCGAAGGCGGCGCGCTGACCGCCCCGCTTTTTCTGCGCGAATTTGTTCCCGCGGGCGCCATCTGGGCGCACCTCGACATCGCGGGAACCGCCTTTCATACCCGCCACTGGCGCTACCTCGCGCCCGGCGGCCGCGGGGTCATGATCCGCACGCTGCACCGGTTGGCGATGGAGATGGCGGCGAACGTCCGCGCGTCGTGAAGATTGCCACTCCGTCCTTAGTAGCGGTTCCAGGCGCGGGCGCCGGAAGTCGGGTTGACCGTGATTCTCATCGCCGCCTGGCTTGGCGCGCCCGCCTGGTCTTGAGCTTCAACCACAAACTCATTCAGCCCCAGATCGGCGTCCGCCGGCGTCCCCGACAGCGCCCCGTCGTCCGCCACCGACAGCCACGGCGGCCCGCTGACCTTCGAGAAGGTCAGCGTGTCGGTGGTGTCGGGATCCGAGGCGTCGCTCGCGATCGAGGCGCTGTACGGGCGGTTGGCCGTCGCGTCGGGCTTCTGGAACGGATTGGCGCTGAACAAAGGCGGGTCGTTGACGTTGATGACCGTGATGCGCAACGTCGCGACGTCCTCGCCGCCCTTGCCGTCGACGACCTTCACCGTAAACTCATTGAGGCCCACGTCGTCGTTGGTCGGCGTGCCCCCGAGGAGGCCGT
Organism: Candidatus Sumerlaeota bacterium; assembly: GCA_026398515.1. GTDB lineage: Bacteria > Sumerlaeota > Sumerlaeia > JAPLSS01 > JAPLSS01 > JAPLSS01. The sequence goes on from JAPLSS010000910.1 coordinate 1,187, forward strand.
TGGCGGCGACGTGGAGCCAGGCCGGGCCGCTCAGTTTGGAGTAGGTCAAGGCATCCCCGTCCCCATCCGACGCGTCCGGCGCCATCGTGTCGCCATATTCAACGTCCTGGGTGGCGTCCGACTTGACGAACGGGTCGCTGTTGAACGACGGCGCCTGATTCGGGGGCGATCCAAATGTGACTTCCAGGACCGGGCACTGCTCCGGCGCGCCTTCCTTGCTGGTGAAGTCGTTGTTCGCGCTGCCCGCGTCGCCCGTCATGCCGAAGGAATAGGTCCCATCGCTCGATACATAACTGGTCACATCCCATTCCACCCACACGCTCGATCCGGCATACTGACTGGCAATGGCGGTCCCCAGCGAGGGTTTGTTGTTCCATGTGATGCCGCCTTCCGCCCATAAATTATCGGCGACCCGGTTGGCCGTGACATTCATGTTCACGCCCACCGAATAGAGTCTGAGTTTGGCCGAGGTCACGGTTCCGGTGACGCCGCTGACCACGAACCGCAGGAACGAAAAGCGCCCGGAGCCGCCGGAATCGGTCTTGACGCGAAGGACCGCCGCCGTGCCGAAGTTGGAGCCGGCGTTCGTTTGACTCACATAGGCGTCGGCCACCGGGTTGAAGGTCAGCGTGCCCGACCCGCCGCCCGCGGTCGGCGTGGCCGAGGCCTCCTCCGAATAAGGCGATTCGGCCCCCTCGCCATCGACGGCCGTCGCCACGTAGTAGTATGTTTGACCGTTGGTCCGCCCTGTGTCGGTGTATTGCGAGGCGGTCAGGAGCGACGTGTTGGCCTTCGTATAAGGGCCGCCGGCCGTGGTCGACCGATAGACGTTGTACCCCGCCACCCCGGCGCTGTCCGCCCAATCCAGCGCCACTTGCCCGTCGCCGGGGGCGGCGGTCAGGCCGGTCGGCGCGGGCGGCGCCGAGTGCGACGTCACCGCGATCGTCATCGTCGCCTCATCCCACAGGCCGGCGGCGTCGGCCACGCGCACGGTGAAGGAGTTGTCGCCCACGTCGCCCGACCCTGGCGTTCCCCCCAGGTCGCCATCGGCGGACACGGTCAGCCAAGGAGGCCCGGATTGCTTCGTGAAGGTCAGCGGCTCGGCGTTGGGATCGAAAGCGTCCAGATCGATTTGCTGGTAGGCGTCGGTCCAGTAGTCGACGTTCGCCAAGGCGTAGCGTTTCGCGAACGGATCGGCCTTGAACCAGGGCCCCACGTTGTGGGAAGCGGCGGTGGGCTTGACCGCCTCGAGGAACGCGAAGATGTCGTCCTCCGCGTCCGTGTTGTGCAGGTAGAAATCCGTGGCGTGCAGGCAGCGATTGCCGAAGTAAGCGTCGGTCAGCGTGGCCGAGGCCGTCTTCCACGTTCCGTCGTTGGTCTTCGTGACCGACAACGCCTGCTTGTCGCCCGTGGTGGAATCGTAACGCAACTCCCACGCGCCGCTCCCGCTGTTGTAATAGACGACATTGATCGTCACCGGGTAGGCGCCGTTGACCGGCACGCCGCCGAACAGGAGATCGTCAATGTTGAAGCACATTGTATCCCGGCCCGTGGAATGCTGGAATCCGCGGGCGAAGCGGCCATATTGCGACGTCTTGGGGCCGACGCGCCACCAGCCGATGCTCGTTCCGTTGGGATCGTATTGCGTCATGTACCGGCAGTAGTTGTCTTTGAGGATGTTCCAGGCGACGTCGTTCAAGCCGCTGGCCTTGCGGTTGTCCATTGAGCCGCCTGCTCCCGCCGCCGGGTCTTCCTGCGCGGCGCCATAGGCGGCGAAGGCGGCGGCGATGTTCGTATAGCGCGTTTGGTTGCTCATCGTGGCCGTGCCGTATGTCCCCTGGGGAAAGCGCGTGGTGTCGCTGGAGTCCAGCCCGTCGCGCAGCCCGCAGAACGCTCCCGGGCTGATCTCGGGATGCTTTCGTCCGGCGTATCGGTTGTAGAACTCGAAGATGGGCCACTTGGCGGAATTCGTCAATTCGCCGGTGTCGTCGTGCATGGCGATGTCCAGGCCGCAATGCATCGCATACAGTTTGGTGGTCCATTGGTTCCACATCGACGCCTCGGTCCACCAGCCCAAGGCGGTCATGCTCTGTTCGGCCCGGGCGCGCACCTGATAGCCATTCTGCCGGGATTGCAGAGCCGGCTCGAACCACGCGATCCGGTCGATTTCGTCATTCAGCTGGTAGGCTTGATTGAGATCGCCGTTCTTGCGCCAGAGGCTCGGGCAGTTGACCGAGCACCAAACATCAAACCCGGGCAAGAGAGAGTCATCGTTTCCTTCGTTCACCAGCAGAAATATCTTCGGGTTGGTGTCTTTGAAGTAATTGTAGTACTCCGATGTCATTTCCTTGTTGTAGGCCAGCCATTGCGAGTTGCTGATCCTGTACTGGCTATCCGTCGGATTGCCCTTATACGGTCCCACGTCGCCCGTGGAGCCAAAGGCCGTTTGGACGAAGAGGATCTTGTTGCGCTTGGACGAGGGCAGGGAAAGAAGGTGAGTGTAGAGATTCTGGATCATGCGCTTAAAGAAGACCTTGTATTCCGGATCGAGGTAGTATGGGTAAGGCCCGGCGCGGCCCTGGGTGTCGTCGGTCATGACTTGCGGCACGCCATTGCTGTACAGCCAGTCTGGGGCGACCATCCCCGTGTGCATCATAACGCCCACATACATCCCCTGGTTCACGGCGGCCGTGATTTGATCGTCCAGATCCTTCCAGTTCCACACGCTGTCGCTCGTCTCAATATCGGCCCATTTCGACTTGGTCAAACGGCCCCGCAAGGCCGGGCATTGGGCCTTCGTCAGCTGACTGCCGCTGTAATGCTGCCACGTCCCGCAAGCGTACAGGTAGTCATCAACCGCCCGCGCGGTCCGTCCCACGCCGACCGCAAGAAGCATCCCCACCGCGATCGTTGCGCAACGCGTTCTCATCAGCCCGTCCCGCATGGGATTTGTCAGTCGCGATTCCGCGCTGGAATCGCCGCCACTTCCCCAGCCGAACCGCATTGCAGCACAAGGAGGGGATAAATCCAAGTTAAGCTTCGCGGGAAATCACAAAAGTCAACCGAGAGTAACAGAGGTGAAATAATGAAGGATATTATTCCACTCTTCTTCGCCGCCGTTGGCGAAGCGTCGCGGACGGCCGCGCCCAACCGGGCTGGCCGGGTCCGCGCCTCAAGGTCGCCTCTCCGTCGCGCCGCGCACTCCATTCGCCGAACCGGCTCAAACCTATCCCCTCTCTCCCCGGTCGAATCGAGCATGGGGGCGCTTCTTGCCGTTGTTCAGACATCGGCGGCGGGGGGGAGGGGATTCGCATGTCCTTGGGCCAGGCGCTGAGCGGGACTCCGCCCTCGGCGAGGTCGGCGTCCGTGCCCGCGTTCGTGCGACAAGGCGCTCCCCGTGCGTCAGAAACGCTGCCTAACTCGAAACAATGGCACGCTCGCTCTACGCTCTGGATGTTGGGATGTTGGGATTTTGGACTTTTGCGTTTGACCGTCGCGCTTCGGTCTTTTAGACTGAGATTGGATGGAATTTGCCCAGATGGGAACTTCTCTTCTCCGCGGGTTTATCGTTTTGCGCCGCGGCCTCGCGCCGCTGGCGGTCCTGGCCGCTCTGGGCGCCGGCGGGCCGGTTTTCTCTCAGGAATCGGCGCCGGCGTCCGCCCCCGCCGGCGTCCCCCTTCGGGCGCCGGAACGGGCCCCGGCGCCGGTGGACCTCCGCGTCGCCGAACTCCTCGACCAAATGCACGCCCGTTATGACCAGATGAAAAGCGTCGAGGGGAAGTTCGAGCAAGTGCGCCATTCCGACACCTTCATGGAAGACACGCGG
>JAPLSS010000178.1 GCA_026398515.1 Candidatus Sumerlaeota bacterium
TGCGGAATGGACGCCATCGGAGCGCTGGGGCTGGGCCCCCAGTATTGCGGCGCGCTGAAGGTGCATGGATAGACGGCGACGCGGGTAAAGGAATTCCAGTGCTCGAGGAAATAGTCATAGGCGGGCTCAAAACGGTTCTTGACCATGAGTGGCTGAATGCCGCGCATGCCGGCTCGGGCGTTGCCGGCGCTGGTCGCTGCCAACACGCAGAACAGTGCGATGCTCCATCGCCGAGGCCAAGGCGAAGGGGCGGTCCAAGCGAAGAAAGCGCCCGCCAAGGCGCCGACGCATCCGCACAGAAGGATCAGGCTCGGCGTATCCGTTCGCTCCATGCCAAACAACGCGAACAGGCACCCCAGCGCCGCGCCGATCAGATCACTCGCATACAGGCGCCCAATGGGACGCGCCACCTTGGTCAACGCCGCGGAGACCACAATCCCGGAGAAATAGAACGGCAGCGAGCAAGCCATAGTGGCGAACAGCAGGCCCGCCAGCGAGATCAGACTGGCGGGCAGAGCGAGCGGCATCAGGCAAAGGACGCAGAGCGCAAAGGGGATGCTGAGGGCGAAGAGAAGACAAGCGCCGCCGAGCGACGCTGGCGCCCGGCCGGGTTCGAAGAGCCCCGGGCACAGGTAGACCTTCACCGCCCCGGCCGTCATGCCAAGCATCGCCGTGGAAATGGCGAAGAACGCCAGATAATACCAAGTGATGACGCTCAACAGCCGCACCAAGGCGACTTCCAAGGAGAGACTCGCGAACGCGATCAGGAACAGCCCGATATAATAGGTCATATTGGGGAATCGCCTCGTTCGGCTTTGGGGTCGCGCCATCCGCGATGGCAACGTCGAGACGCGTGTCCGGGGTCCGTTTTGGCAGTGCGAGTCAACCGCCGCAACTACTTCGCCGCCGCATCCCGGCACTACGAGAGACTTGCAGGATGGTACGCAAGACACAAGGCGAATCGTTGTCGTCTTGGCTTGCGCCCCATCCCGTCATCATGTAGAGAATATGTGGCCGGCCTTTCTGGTGGAACTCTCGAAAACACATCAACAGCGTCGGCGAAGAAACCCATTTCTGCCTGGAGGATGAATTCGTCTTATGAAGAACGTCATTCTGCTCATCACCGACACGTATCGGTACGACAACCTGAAGAAGCGCGCCGTCATGCCCGTGCGCGCGCCTCATCTCGATCGGTTTGCCGAGGAGCGCGCCACCTCGATCGAGAACTGCTTCATCAACAGCTTCCCGACCATCCCGCACCGCACCGACGTGGCCACCGGAACGGCCGGCTGGCCGCACTACGGCTGGCAGCAGATCCAACTGAGCGGCCCCAACCACATCGCCCAGATGTTCAGCAAGGCCGGCTACGCCACGCAGCTGATCTGCGACTGCCCGCACCTCTTTAAGAACGGCTTCCAGAACGCCTTCGACGGCGCCTACCAACTCCGCGGCCAGGAAGGCGACAAGGCTCTGCTGTGCCTGAACAAGCCGATCCAGACCGTCGTGCCGCTGGAGAAGACTCGCTGGAAACCCGTCTATAAAGGCCATCCGCTGGTCGACTCGCATCGCTGGATCAACCGTTACTGGGAAAACGAAACGCAGACCTTCCCGCCGCGCACCGCCGAGACCGCCGTGCAGTGGCTCGAGGAGAACTACAAGGCCGGCCCGTTTTTCCTGTGGGTCGACTGGTTCGATCCGCATGAGCCATGGGACCCCCCCGAATACATGGCGCGGAAATACGACCCCGACTACAAGGGCATCCCGATGCTGCACCCGAACTATGGGCCGGCGACGGATTACAACAAGGCCGAACTGCGCAACCTGCGCGCGCATTACTGCGCCGAAGCCGAACTAGTGGACCGCTGGGTCGGGCGCGTGCTGGGCAAGATCGACGACTTGGGGCTGTGGGACGACTCCATCGTGATGGTCACCACCGACCACGGCATGTCGCTCGGCGAGCACAACCGCACCGGCAAGTCGAACATTCACCCGAAGGACAGCCGCTTCTGGCCGGTCTATCCCGAGATCAGCCATGTGATTCTTCTCATGGCCGGCGGCGGGATTCCCAAGGGCAAGAGTTTGGACATCATGGTCCAGCCCGTCGACTTCATTCCCACCCTGGCTGAATTGGCCGGCGCGCCGGTCGAGCCGCCGAAGAAGTTCGACGGCAAGTCCTTCGCCGGCTGCCTGGTGGGCAGAAAGAAGAAACACCGCGACTATATGACGTGCGGCTCGCACATCAAGCCCGCCGACGGCGTCGTCCCGGCGAAGTGCGTCACCCCGGTGGTCTATGCCGACAAGTGGTGCTACGCGCCGGTCGGGGCGAAGGGGGCGCCCGAACTCTACAACATCCAGAAGGACCCGCTGGGCGAGACCAACGTGATCGACGGCCACACATCGGTGGTCAAGGGCCTGCACGACCTGTTCCTCGCGGACATGGCCAAGCACAAAGCGCCCGAGGACATCATGGCCATCTGGCGCCGCGGCCCCGGCGCGGGCAAAGGCAAAGGCTCCTGGGCGGTGGATTATCCGGGGAGCCATTGAGGCGATGAGCCATGAGCGACGAGCAATGAGCAATGGGCTATGAGTAGAGAGTGATACGAAAAGGGAAAACGGGGACAGGCGGCTGTCCCCGTTCGTTCATTCCGCCGGGGGCGTCGATCAGCAAGTCGTCTTTGAACTCGCCCCGCGCGAGGAAGCCGCCCCGCGGGATCTCAAATGGGAAACTTCCGTCGCGATTCGGAAGGAAGACGCCATCGCCGGAGCGATTCCCTTTCACCTGCGCATCGTGCAACTCGACGGCCATCGGGCCTGGACGAGTCCGTGGTTTGTGGAAGTGTGATTCGGCGTCAGGCTATGGCATTCATTGGCCGGATCTGGATGAAAACATGTTCGCTGCCATTTCGGCGAGGCTGTTGACATGGCCGTATATTTCATTCTATCTTATACGTTATGAAAACGAAACTCACACTGCGGATGGAAGTGGCCATGATAGAAAGGGCGAAGAACGAGACGAAGCGCCGCGGTATGTCTGTCCCCCGAATGTTTGCGAAACTCGCTGACTCGCTGGGGGAGCGTGCTTCCGTGCTACGATCGCTTTCACCCATCACGACACCTGGAGGGGCGTTGCAGAATGCGAACGCTGTCTTCCATTGTGGCGGTTCTCGCGGTCATCATGAAAGAGCGTGGTGCCTTGAAGAAGGACTTCGTGATGATCTTTCTGGAAACTCCCAATTAAGAGTTTTCCAGGGAGATCTGTATTTTCGAGCATTCTGCCAGATCGAAAGCCTCCCATAAGACTTCGGAGGGCGCGGATTTCTTTAAATCGGGGTAGGGCGGTCATCGATGAGAGCACGAATCTGGAACAACATGACGAACGTGCGGTTCAAAGCGCTGTATACTGCCGAGTGTTCCAGGATGGCAGGAAGAATCTCGAACGTCTCCTCGCTCGTTCTGGCCCTGACCTCCACGGCAGGCGTTGCTGGGTGGGCCATGTGGAGAGAATACCCGTCTGTCTGGGCAGTGGCGATTGGTCTATCGCAGATTCTCCAGGTTGTTAGGCCTTTCTTTCCTTTTGTCAAGAACGAGCGGGACTTCCTGGAGATGTCGTCCGAATTTGGGGCGCTGTATTTGGAATATGAGAGACTTTGGCATCGTTTGGAGGACGGCAAGATTGCCTCTGAAGAAGCCGAAACGGATTTCTTGCGTCTGAGAGAGAAGGAAGTGGAGATCCAGAGAGTTCACAGACAGGTGCATTGTCCTCGTTATGAGAAGATGATCGAGCGCGTGTTTCAAGAGACGGCAAGAGCGTTGTCCATAAACTTCCAGATAGGAGACTCGGATGACCAACGACAAGCCTGTTCCGCAGAGACCGATTGTATTCCCCGTTCCTAGCAAGGAGACTGTGAGAACCGAAGTACCCAGCATTCCCAGGCGGGTGCCGCCGCCACCGCCGCCTGCCAAGAAGAAATAGACCGCGGTGCTCAATGGGAGAGTGGGCAATTGGATGGGTTCACTCATGCGGCATGGTGGGGCGAACCAAGCGCGCCGTTTGCCATTGTCCATTGCCCAATCAACGGTCAGAGTTTGAAATGACGCAGTTTCAGTTCCTTGATCGGTTTGAAGTGTTTCGCATTGGCCGTGCACAGGGTCAAGCCATGTTCCACGGCGGTGGCCGCGATGATGGCGTCGTTCGCGCGCAGTCCATGCGACAGGGCATATTGCTCGATATAGACCGCCGCGCGATGGCCAATGTTCTCCGTCAACGGGAGCGTTCGGAAAGCGTTTTCCGCCAGGAAATCCCGAACGTCGGAAATGTGTCGTTTGTCGCTGGCGCCTTGGAGAAGCTCCATGTAGGTGAGAACGGAAAGAAGGCACTCGTCCTCGTCTTCGACCAATTGCGCCGCTTCTCGATTCCCGCGCCGAATCCAGATGAGGATATCCGTGTCAAAGATCACGGTAGCGTCCTCCGCGAAGCTCGTCCATCTCCTGCTCGACGCTTTTGTCCGACGGGCGGCTGTTGAAGAAGGGATGCTCCGTGACTTTCTTCCTCGCTCTGGTTGGTTGGGGAATAATGATTCCCTTGAGCTTGCCGCGGCACAGGATCCGGACCTCTTCCCGGCGCTCAAGCGCCTTCAAAACGTCCTTCATGCGGTAGCGCAGGTCGACAATGGTCGCGTTCATGTTCGCCCTCCGAACTGTATAGTTCATCTATACATCTTCCTGCGCTCGCGGTCAAGCCCCTCGCGGCTTGGTGGTCGCCGCGAGGATCAGCGCGATCTCGTTGACTTCGCGCTGGACGCGGGGGCGCCATTCGGGGTTGTTCAGCGGGTCCGGGCCGAACTGGGTGGCGTGGCGCGACCAGGCTTCCAGGGCGATCTGATGATACGTCTTTCCGCGCTTTGCCGAAAGGCTGTCGGTGCGCACGATTTCGGTGATCCGTGAGGGGTCCACTTCGGGGATCGTTTCGTCGCGCTGTTTGGCGTGGCGGTTGACCATGTAATACAGGCGCTCGGGGCGCCACGGGGAAACCGGGGACTGGCTCGCTTCTCCGGAAGACGGGGGACGGGCTTGCCTCTCCGGGAAACCGGGGGCCGGCTCGCTTCTCCGGCGGTTTGGAGAAGCGCGCCTGTCCCCGGGTTTTCCGGGTTTTCGATTTTCCAATTCTCCCGCCCCCCGAAACGCCTGCGCGGTCAGGATGCTTGCCGCGCGGTGTTCCTTGTGCATGGTGAAGCCCTGGTCGGGATCGAACGTGACAAGGATGTCGGGCTTCCACCGGCGAATGACGCAGACAATCTCGGCCAGCGGATCGCGCCCGGAACGCCGCCAGCGGGCGATGGCCTCCTCGGGCGTTTCGCGCGCGTTTGCGGGATTGCGCACCCCGCCGGGCAGCCCGTTCCAGAATCCCAGAAGGAAGAGTTCGGCGCCGAGAACGGCGCAGGCCTCGGTCAGCTCCTTGGCGCGGATCTCGGCGAGTTCGGCATCATAGACCGGAGCCACCAGATTGCGCCCGCCTTCGCCATTGGTCAGGCACGCGACGCACGCGCGCGAACGCTCGGCCGCCCGCGCCAGCAACGCCCCGACGATGGTTTCGTCGTCCGGATGGGCGCTCACCAGCATGAGCGACTTCCCGCGGTCGATGAGATCCAGGATTCCATCGGGGCGATTTGCCGGTTGGTTAGGGTTGCGATTCATAGGAAGGCCCTTTATCTGTTCCGCGGATCCAAGTTTGCAGCGACGCGTTCAGACGTTCTCGAACGGCTACTGAGGCTTGCATAAGCAATGTCCCATCGATCGTCTCAGAAAGCCACACAGATTGGGCGAATTTTGAACCCTCGTGGGATATTACTTATGCAAGCCTCATCAAAGGCGCCACTACGAACTCGAGACCGCCTGAAGGCGGGACTCCATACAAAAGGACGCCATGCTCCGCGCTTTCACGCCCATCGAACTGCGGATCGTCGCGGCCATCATCGCCATTCTGGCGGCGATTTCCAGTCCGATCGGGAGCAAGCCGATAGGCGTTCGTGGCGCAGGCGGGCAGCCTGTGTCACATGTCACGGCGTCGGCGCGGGGAGAACCGAGGGCAGGTCGGAGCCGAGGATCACGATATCCACCCGCCGATTGCGCGCGCGGCCTTCGGGGGTGTCGTTCGAGGCGATGGGGCGCCATTCGCCCCAGCCCGCGGCGCCAATGTGCGCCGGCTCGAGACCGTAGCGCTCCACCAGCGCCCCGTACGTCTCCGCCGCGCGGGCGATCGACAGCTCCAAGTTGGACCGGAACGCGCTATAGCGAATCGGAGTGTTGTCGGTGTGGCCATCGATCTGGATCGGGCGATTCATACGCTTCACCATACGGGCGATGCGGTCGAGCATCGCGTCCGATCCGGGCTTTAGTTGCGCTTTGCCCGGTTCGAAGAAGCCGGCCTCGCTCAGGCTGACGACCAGCCCGCGGTCCTCGCGCTTGAGGACCACTTCGTCGGCGAGGTTCTCTTCCGCCAAGTATTTCTGGAGCTCGTCGAGCGCCTGTTGAGCCTCCGAGCCGCTCATGCCGCCGCTGCCGCTCGGCGCGCCG
>JAPLSS010000083.1 GCA_026398515.1 Candidatus Sumerlaeota bacterium
TCCGCGGCCACGTCGAACTCCGGATAGGCGCGCCCGCTGTAAAGGCGTTGCAGGCGGTCCTGCAACTCGGCGTTGGAAATCCACTGGTGGGCCTCTTCGGGGGCCGGCGCGGAGGCGGGCTCGGCGGGGGCCGCGAGCGGCGCAATAGCCAAGAGCCAATAGCCGATAGCCAATGAAACGACAACCCAGCGGCGGGAGAGGCGGAGGGTTGGGATTGCCAAAGGGCCTTTCGAGATAGTCGATAGTCGATAGTCGATTGGCGATTGAACGGCGGCAGGCCATTCCCGGCAGACCGCGGAGCTTGAGAAGCCGGGGGTATGGAGTCCCGCCTTCAGGCGGAATACCGCGATGGCCAATCCAACTCCCATTTGGGGCATTCCGCCTGAAGGCGGGACTCCATGCTCCCGATGGCCCGAACAACAATCCCCTTTGGCGCGCCGCCTCTTTCGGTCAGGCGCCCCCTCGTCTTGACATGCGGAAAAGCGACCGTCTAGTATTTGTTCCGCCGCGGGCCGCGCGTCCGCTTCCCACCGTGCGCCGGGAAGGCGGGCGGTCGGCGCGCGATTCAGCCGAGAGCGGAACCAGTCCATGCCAGTCATCGAAACCTTCGGCCTCACCAAGACGTACGTGCGCGACTTCATCGATGTCGAGCACGGGCGAGTCCGGTTCTCCTTCTGGAACCGGAAGGTCAGCGCCCTGCGCAACCTGACCCTGAGCGTGGAAGCCGGGGAGATCTTTGGCTTACTTGGCCCAAACGGCGCGGGAAAGTCAACCGCGCTGAAGATCCTCATGGGCATCATCTTTCCCACGGCCGGCGACGCCCGCCTCATGGGCCGGCCGCTGGGCGACCGCTCAGTGAAGGCCCGCATCGGCTTCCTGCCCGAAAACCCGTATTTCTACGACTATCTGACCGGGCGCGAATTCCTCAACTACTACGGCGCCCTGTACGGCATGCCGCGCGCGGCGCGGAAGAAGAAGACCGAGGAGTTGCTGGAGCTGGTGGGCCTGGCCGACGCCGCGCGCCTGCCGCTGAAGGGCTACTCCAAGGGCATGAACCAGCGCATCGGCCTGGCCCAGGCGCTGCTCGCCGACCCCGACCTGGTCTTCCTCGACGAGCCGCAGTCGGGCCTCGACCCGTTGGGGCGCAAGGAGATTCGCGACATCATCCTGCGCCTGCGCGAGCAGGGGAAGACCGTCTTCTTCTCCTCGCACATCCTGTCGGACGCCGAGATGATCTGCGACCGCGTGGCGATCCTGGTCAAGGGCGAGTTGAAGAACATCGGCAAGCTGTCGGAGCTCCTTTCGCGGCGCGTCAAGGAGTATGAGGTCGCCGTGGCCGGCGCCTCGAAAGAGACCGTGGAGTCCTTCCGGGACAAGGCGTTGCGCGTGCTGGAGAACCCGGGGGAGACGATGTTCCTGGTGGAAAAAGAGGAGCTGGCGCTGGAGATCGTGAGGAAGGTCATGGACGGCGGCGGGCGCCTGATCGCCTTCACGCCGCGCCGCGAAACGCTGGAAGAGTACTTCATCACGCAAGTGGCCGGGGCCGCCGCCTCCGTGGGAGCGCAGTTATGAAAACCATCGCCGCCATCGCCTGGAACACCTTTCGCGAAGCGGTGCGCAGCCGCATCCTGTATCTGATTCTGATCTTCGCCCTGCTGCTGATGGCCTCGTCGGGGATCGTGCGCGATTTGTCCATCGCCGCCCACGACCGGGTGGTGCGCGATTTCGGGCTGCTGTGCATCAACCTGTTCGGCCTGGCCGTGGCGATCCTGGTCGGCATCGGCTCCGTCTACAACGAGCTGGACAAGAAGTCCATTTACACGATCGTCTCGAAGCCCATTGCCCGCTGGCAGTTCCTCCTCGGAAAATACTTCGGTTTGCTGCTGACGATCTACGTCATCATCTTCATCATGACCGTCTTCTTCCTCATGGTCCTCAACTACCAGGACATGACGAGCGAGGACGCGCTGATCCAGATGATGAAGGAGCGCGGCCTCACCGAGCTGACGACGGGAGTCCACCTGCGCCACGACGCGGCCTCGGCGGTCAAGGCGGCGGGCAAGGGGTTCCTCAACCTCGTTGGGGTTGATCTCATCGGCTCCACTCGGCACATCACTACCATCGTCCTGCTGACCGCGCTGGAGTTGGCGGTGGTGACCGCGTTCGCGATTCTTTACTCCTCGTTCTCCACGCCGACGCTGAGCGCCATCTTCACCCTGCTGACGTTCGTGGCCGGCCGGCTGAATGAAAGCATCTGGGAGTACTCCCAGCAGATCCTGACGGGACAAGCGGGCGCGGGAGTCGCCACGGTGGGAGGGATTGTGAAGCACTGGCTGGTGGTGCTGGCGTACATGGTCACGCCCAACCTGGGGGCGTTCCGGGTCAACACGCTCGACCTGGCCGACGGGGCGCCGCTGAGCATCCCCTGGTTCACGGTCCCCTATGGCGTGCTGTACGCCGCCATGGTGTTAAGCCTCTCCATCATGATCTTCCGGAGTCGCAACTTCAAATGAGCGCCCCGAAATCCGCCGCCCATTCGCGTCCGGGGACCTTCTGGTCGCTGTTCGATCGGCCGGGCGGCTGGGTGTTCGTGGCGGGGGCGCTGGCGGCGGCCGCCGGCGCCTTCTACCTGCAATGGCTCCACGTGGAGCGGTACAAGGAGACCCCGTGGATCGATTCGTTCGTCCTGCCGCAGCCGAAGTTTGTGCGCCGGTTGGCGGTCGGCTACGACGCGATGGTCGCCGATTTCCTGTACTTGCGGGCGATCCAAGCCTTCGGCGGCATCTATTATCGCCCTACGGAGGAAGGCCAGAAGTACGACCCCGTCTTCAACTACTTCGACGTGATCCTGGCGCTTGATCCGCACTTCATCGAAGCGATTTCGTTCGGCAGTTTGGTCATCGGCGACGAAGGCAAGGCGTGGGACTTGGCGCTGAAGCTCCTGGATACGGGGCAGTGGAACAACTGGCGGCGCTACGTGCCGTGGTACGAGGCGGCGTTCCTGAAGATCTGGGATTTGAAGCAGCCCGATCGGGATGCGCGCTTCTTCGTGCGTCAGGCCACCAAGGCCCACGACGCGCCGGAATGGATCTCGCACTGGGAGAGCGAGATTGATCAGCAGGCCGGCCAGTTCACCCTGGCGTTGCAGCGCTGGATTCAGACGTATGCCGAGGGCGTCGCCGAAAACAAGGACTACCTGGCCGGCATGGCTCTCAACAAGATTCATCCGATCGTCGGGGAATGGCACAAGAAGATTCTCCAGGACGCGCTCGACAAATACCGCCAGGAGAAGGGCGCATGGCCCCAGACCTTGCAGCAGTTGGCCGATGAGGGCTACCTGCCGCCGGTGGACGTGGTCGATCCCGACGCGCTGGTGGAGTTGATGGAGACAGCCCGCGCCGAGGGGGTGGACCTCCGGCCGCTGGTCGGGCAACTGGCGGCAGCGTGCATGGTGAAGAAGAGCGGGGTCCTCCCGCCGTACAATCCCGCCGTGCCGGACGACCGATTCGCACTGATTTGCATGTCCGACTACGACCACCCGGCAGTGGGCCTGGAGAGCGCCCGGAAAAGCGCCGCGGCCGCCGCGCTGGAGGCGTATCGCGCGCAGATCAACGACTACTACCAGAAGAACGGGCGCTATCCCGATTCGGTCGAAGGCTGGCCCGCGGAGGCGTATGGACGGCCCTTGTGCGACCCCTACTGCCGAGGATGGGAATACAATCCCCAGACCGGGATCCTGCGGTCGAAGGGCGATCCGGATCTGTAGAAGAAAAGACACGGAGAAGGGGAGACAAGGAGACACGGAGACGAGGAGAGGGGGAGACGCGGAGTCTCAGCGGCAGCCTGTTCTTGTTCAAGATGCATTATTCTTATTTCGCGAATCGGCGCGCCGCGCCCCTGGCGGCGGGGGCGCTCTTCGTAACGTTGGCCGCCCTGTCGCTGCGCGAAGAGTATTGGGCCGACGAGGGGTTCACGGTGCGGCGCGTGGGAGCGTCGTGGGCGCAGCTCTACGATCCTTTCGCGCGCCCGCCGGCCTCGTTGGATCCCTTTGACCGGACGCTGGTCCACGATCTGAATCCGCCGCTGTATTTCGCCGTAGTCCGGTTGCTGGCCGGGGCCTCTCCGCCGCGATGGGCCGTGCGCGCGTTTTCGTTCTTGCCGGCGGTGGCGGTTCTGCCGTTGGCGGCGGCGTGGGCGAAGCGGCGGTTGGGAAGCGCGAGCGCCGCCGCTCTGCCGGCCCTATACGCGGCCTCGCCGGCGATCCTGTTCTATGGAGTCGAGGCGCGGCCGTACGCGATGCCGCTGGCGCTCATTCTGGCCGCGATGTGTCTGACGTTTCGACACGGAGAAAGACCCGGCCGGACGATCTTCCTTCAGATGATTGCAACGGCGGCCACGGGATTGATGAATTTCCAGGCGGTCTGGTGGGCGGCGGCGTGGGGGCTGGCGCTGGCCGCCCTCTGGAAGCGCCCGGCGTGCGGCGTAAGCCGGCGCGGAGCCCGGGGCGCCTTGGCGGGCATGGCCGTCGGAGGGACGATCGCCCTCGCGGCGCTATGGCCGCAACGGGCCATCTTCGCCGTGGGGCGCGCCGCGGTCTCAGAGACGCGCTCGCTTTCGCTGGAGGTGATCGCGCGCAGCGTGGCCGTTCCGCTGGTCAGCCCTCCGGGGGCCAACATCCCTCTCGTCGCGCCCGGCGCGGCGATCCTGTGCGCGGAGTTCGCCCTGGCCTTGGCCCTCCTGGCGCGTTCGGCGCGACGCGCGGAGGGCGGCGTCGCGCTGACTCTCTGGCTGGCGCCGACGGCCCTGCCCATTCTGGCCCGCTGGCTGTTGGAGAATCCGTTTTACGAACGCTACTGCCTGTTTGCCTTTCCAGGATGGCTGATGACGAGCGCGTGGGTCGCGCAGGAGATTGCCGACGCCGACCCTCGCGCGATACGGGGACGCTGGGCGCGCCGTTGCGGCCTGGCGCTGGCCGGCGCAGCCGCCTTGGTTGTCCTGGCGTGGTGCGGGAGAAACGCGCCGCGTCCGACTCGCCCCCCATGGCGTCCGGCCATCGAGACGCTTCTGTCCGAGGCGCGGTCGGACGATCGCTACGTCTTCGACCCGCCGTGGCTGGAGTTTTGCTTCGCGGCCAACGCGGGCCACGCTCCATCCGCCGCCTACCTGGCGTTGGGTTTCGAAGAGATCCCCGACGCGGGGCGTGTGTGGGTGATCGGCTACGACAACCTTCCGACCTCCCGCGCGGCGCTGGAAGGACGCGGGTTCACGCTCTCGCGCCGCGCTACCGGCGGGATGATCTCGCTGTGGGAGGCCCGCAGGGCGGGTTCGTAGCGCGATCTTCAGGTCGTAGCCCGCATTGCCCACCACGCCATCTCACGGCAACCGCGAGCGCAGCCGAATCGCCTCGTCGCTCACGCCGGCGTAGCGCAACTGCTTCAGGTGCTCGGCGTGCAGCCGCTCGGCTTCCACCCGGCGCGATTTGCACAGGTTGTCTTTCTGCTTTGGGTCCGTGACGACGTTGTAGAGTTCCCATGGCTCCTCGTTGCCGCGATAGTGCAGCGTCCACTCGCCGTCGGTGATGCTGGACATTTGGCGGCCCACGCGCGCCGTCGGCCCGTTGAGCGTCTGGGTAGTGATCGCCACCGCCCTCTCCGGCAACGGCTCGCCGCGCAGCGCCGGCGCCAGCGAAACGCCCTTCATTCCCTCCGGCGCGCTCAGACCCGCTAGGTCCAGGATCGTCGGCATGATATCGACCGCCTGCGCGAGGAACGGGTTCGTCCTCCCTCGCGGCCCGCCCGGGGCGCGGATCATCAGCGGCACGTGGCTGACTTCCTCGTAATACGGCCAGGCCGGCTCGTCCTTGGTGTGGCTGTCCTTCCCGAAGCGCCCGTAATCGCCGACGTAATGCCCATGGTCGGAATGAAAGATGACGACCGTGTCGTCGAGCTGGCCGCACAGGTCGAGTTTCTCCAGCACGCGCCCGACCCAGGTGTCCACGAGCGTGACCTCGCCGGCGTAAAGCGCCTTGGCGTGCTTGACTTCGGCCGGAGTGGCGCCCTGCCTGTCGCAATACGTGTATTCCGGGTGGTCGAGCAGCTCGCCGACGTAGCCGGGATCGTAGAGGTCCTGGTAATGCTTCGGCGGGTCCCACGGCTCGTGCGG
>JAPLSS010000650.1 GCA_026398515.1 Candidatus Sumerlaeota bacterium
ATCCCCGTGGAACGGAAAATCAACGCGGGAGAGACAATCGAATTGCCGGCGTATTCGCTGGGCGTGCTGGAGATTGGCGCGGAATGAGCCGCGGCTGACCGCCGTCCCTCGAGCGGCCGGGTAGTTGAACTGGGTTGACGAAAAGGAGCTGCAACACTGAATCTCCAGGCGGATCCTTTTCCGAAACCTGTAAAGGCATTGCCAAGTCACTGCTGGTGGCGAGCAGATCGCTGTTGGTCTCGAAAACGAAGCGCTGTTGATAGAGGCCCGTCAGAATTCCCGCGCGCGCGGGGGCGCACTGTGGCGCGGTGACATAACCCGCCGTGCAGCGCACGCCGTTCGCGGCCAGATGGTCCGTCGCGGGCGAATGCCGCTTATGCCCGTAGCACCGCATGACCATGGGGGAATGGCGGTCTGTGGTGATAATCAGGAAATTCGGCTTTGCGCCCATCGGGCGTTTCTCCCTCGCCTGACTCTCGTCTCTCTAATGAGATCGACTCATCCCTATGGGGCCACTCCCCAGAATCCCTTTCGATCTCCCGTTGTGCGGGCGATCTCCACCATGTGGAGGATGTCGTCCTCGTTATCGGTGTTCTTGAGCATCAGGTCGGTCTGGTTGGGGCAATGATTCCCGAAATAGCCATCGGAAATCGTGACCACCTTTTCCTTCCAAGTCCCCGAGTTGGACTTGGCGACGGTGCAGGCGGTTTGCTGGGGATCCTTGACGCCGTCATAAACAAGCGGCCAGGATCCCGTCCCCTTGTCGAAATAGACGACACGGACGGTGACGGGATACTCGCCGGCGAGCGGCTTATCCTGAAAGAAGCCGTCGTCGATGTTGAAATACATCGCATCCTTGCCCGTCTTGTGGTCAAAACCGCGCGCGAACCGGCCGTACGGCTCGTCCTTGCTTCCGATCCGCCAATAGCCCTGGCTTGTCTGGTTGGGCGCATACTGGTATAGGAACATGCGGTAGTTGTCCGGCCAGATGTCCGCCGCCACGTCGTTCAACGTCTTCATGTTTCTCGACGGATGGCCCGTGAGAAGATATCCCTTGATATCGCCATTCATCGCGCCGAAGGGCCTGAACGCTTCCGTGATCTTGGCGATCCGATTCAGGTTCTTCCGGCCGCTCACAGGGCCAAACGCGCGCTCCTCGAACCGCTTGGTGTCGCTGTAATCCAGGCCGTCGCGCCAGGCGCGCCAAGCGCCGAGACTGTCTCGGGCATCTCTGTACCCCGCATAGCGGGAGAAGAACTCATAGGACTGTTTGAACATCCGCTCTTCGTCGCCTCGGAGGCGCTTCTCGCGAAGGTTCATGATGTC
Source organism: Candidatus Sumerlaeota bacterium (assembly GCA_026398515.1). Classification (GTDB taxonomy): domain Bacteria; phylum Sumerlaeota; class Sumerlaeia; order JAPLSS01; family JAPLSS01; genus JAPLSS01. The sequence goes on from JAPLSS010000650.1 coordinate 1,327, forward strand.
CGTGCCGTACGTCAGCAGCCACAGGCATTGCCAGTGCCTGTTCCATACCGGGGCCTCCGCATACCAGCCCACGTTATCGTCCGGTCCATGGTTGTATTCGCCCCGGCCGCGAACGGCGCGGCCGTCACTTCTCCACATCGATCACGATGCGGCGGTAGGCGAACATCGAGGCGATGGGGCTGGCGTCGCGGACCTCGAGAATGACGTGGATCTGCGCGCCGGCGGCGTCTTGGGGGACGACCGCTTCGGCCTTCGCGGCGCCGGCGTTGTGGATCGTCACCTGGCCCCCGTACGTACCCGCCTCGGGATAGACGAACCAACGGAAGGCCCGCGAGTCGCCGTCAGGGTCCGAACTGGCGGAGGCGTCGAGGGCGAGAGTTTGGCCGGGCTTCCCGCGTCACCGCCTGATCCCCTCCGGCCCGTCCGAAAGGGCGGCGGAGAGGGAAATCGGCGGTGGGGATAGATCTTTTTGACTCTATTAGATTAATCGAGTAAGCGATCATAGGTTGACTGCGTCGCGCGAGGAAGACGCTGCCGTGGATCTGCTGTACAAAAAGAAAGTCGAGTCATTGATCCAGTGGTTCAAGGACAACACCTGATGGGGGGACGCCATGAATCGTCGGCTCTCTTTATCGCTGTGTATCGGAGTCATCGGGATGGCGGCCGCGCCCGGGTTCCCGCTGGCGCCCGGCGCGCCGGCGGGAGTCGACAGCGCCGATCCTCAGGTTCAGGCCGGCTGCCTCAATGTGACGAAAGCGCCCTACAACGCGGATCCCACGGGCGCCCGGGACTCGACCGAAGCGATTCAGCGCGCCGTCGATGACGCGCGCGAATTCCAGTATGTTTGCTTCTTCCCGTCGGGAACGTATCTCATCTCCGACACCATCTCGTGCGAACAGAAGGTCTACAAACTCGACAAGCCCCGAAAGACCGAAGGAAAGACCCAAACCTATTGGGGCGACCGGGATCGGCCGTGCATCCTGATGGGGTCGACGCAGGGCAAGCGGCCGCTGATTCGCCTGGCGCCGGACATCAGCAACTTCGATAACCCGGAGAAGCCCAAGCCCGCCATTTGGATATGGGCGCAGACGCGCAACAACGCGCCCGGAAAGGACGAGCCGGTCTGGGGAAAAGAACAGGCGAACATCTCATTCAACCAGATCTTCCGCGGCATCGATATCGACGTGAGCGGCCACGCTGGGGCCATCGGGATTCGCCACACCGGTTCGCAGGGATCGACGCTCGAAGACGTGACGATTCACGCCGAGGGGGCCTTCGCCGGTCTGGGCAATTGCCCCGGGCAGGGCGGCGGCACGTACGGCGTGACGGTGCATGGCGGGCGCTATGGCCTCTATGCCACGCAGGAATGCCGCTACCCGATGCTGGCCGCGTGTGAGTTCAAAGGGCAGACGGTCGCCGCCGTCTGGTATGGCAGCCAGGGGATTCCGATGCTCCTTGTCGGGTGCTCCATCCAAAAGGAAGGCGGGCCCGCCGTCGATTTGACGGGCGGGAAAGGCCCCGCCGGGCTGGGTATCATCGACAGCGTGATCTCCATCAGCGGCGGCGGGGACATCGTGGCGGCGTCGAATCCGAAGACCCTGGTGTTGGAGAACGTGTTCGTGAGCGGCGCGGCACGGGTTCGGGCGAACGGCGCCACACTGCTGGCCGCCAACGGATGGACGACGATCCAACGCTATGTGTCGTGCGCGCCGGGTTCGACGAATTGCTTAAACGGGACCCAGACGTCCGGCGAGATCGCGGAATGGGCGCCCGCCGCGTCGCCGCCGTCGTATGACGCAATCCGCAAAAAACATCTCTGGAAAGAAACGCCCTCGTTCGAGGACGCGGATGCGGTGAACGTCAAGTCGCTCGGCGCCGTGGGCGACGGCGTGGCCGACGATACGGCGGCTCTGAAGCGCGCCCTCGCGGCGCACGACGAGGTCTTCCTGCCGCGCGGAACCTATCGAGTTTCGGAGCCTCTCGTCCTGG
>JAPLSS010000628.1 GCA_026398515.1 Candidatus Sumerlaeota bacterium
AGTTCGTCGAGGCGACGCATTTCCATCTCATCGAGGCCTTGGCCGAATCCATCGCCCGGCTGTGCCTGGAAACCCCGGATGTGCGTAAGGTCGACGTGCGGGTGGAGAAGCCCTCGGCGCTGCGCTTCGCCCGCAGCGTCGGCGTCGAGATCACCCGCGCGAAGGAAGAACAGCAGTAGTTTTTATAGGTCCAATAGGTCTCATAGCTGCTCATCACCGCCATGGCCCGAGTCTTCATCAGCGTGGGATCGAACATCGCCCCCGAGCAAAACGTGCGCGGGGCGCTGCGCCTTCTGGCCGCGCGCGCGCCTATTGTCGCCGTCTCCACGGTCTACCGCGTCGCCGCGATTAACCGCCCCGGCCAGCCGCCGTATCTCAATTGTGTCGTGGAGGTCGAAACCGACATTCCGCCCCTGGAATTCAAACGCGCGGTTCTCCGCAAGATCGAGAAGGCCTTGGGCCGGACTCGCGGCGAAGACAAATACGCTCCCCGAACCATCGACCTCGATCTGATTCTCCACGGCGATCAGACGCTGGAGACCGCCGAACTGGCGCTGCCCTCCCCCGACATCCTCGTCCGCCTCTTCCTCGCCATCCCGCTGGCCGAACTCGCGCCGGACTTGGCGCTGCCCGGCTCAGGCGCGCGCATCGGCGACGTGGCCGAATCGATGCCTCGCCAGGGAATGGAAGCCTTGAACGACTTTACGGAGAGCTTGCGAGAGGATCTGCGGTTGATGTGAGCCGATCGCTTGATCTGGATCAAGGTTTTGCCCTCTTCGGCAGGATACGATTGTCCGCGTGAACTCGAACGGCGCCGATGCGACGCCAATCGCGGTGAAGAGAGGCAAGGCATGATTCGGAAGATCGTTCAGATTGACGAAGAGCTCTGCGACGGCTGCGGCCAGTGCGCGCCCTCCTGCGCCGAAGGGGCGATCCAGGTGATCGACGGCAAGGCGCGGCTCGTCTCGGAGCGCTATTGCGACGGCCTGGGCGCCTGCCTTGGCGAGTGTACCCGCTGCGCCATCTCAGTTTTCGAACGCGAGGCCGCCGAATTCTACGAGGCGGCGGTCCAACCGGCCCAGCGCCTTGCCGAGCACATTCGTTCCGCCAAGGCGCGAGCCCTCATGGAATGCCCCGGCGGCTGCCCCGGCTCAACCCCCCTCGCAATCGCCCCGTTGCCGCCGTCGCCGGCCGCGCCCCAATCCGCCTCGGCGTCAGGCCCCTCGCAACTGCGCCAGTGGCCCGTGCAACTGGCCCTCCTTTCGCCCGGGGCGCCGTATTTCAAGGAATGCGATCTTCTGGTGGCGGCGGACTGCGTTCCCTTCGCGGCGCCGGATTTCCACGCCTCGCTTCTCCGGGGAAAGGCGCTGGCGGTGGCCTGTCCGAAACTCGATTCCCCCGCCGGCCGGGTCGAGCGGCTCGCGGCGATCTTCGCGGGCAACGGCATCAAGAGCCTCACTGTGGCCATCATGGAAGTCCCGTGCTGCATGGGGCTGGCCCGGTGGGTCGACGAGGCGTTGCGCCAATCCGGCAAAGACCTCCCCGTTGAAGTTGTGGTCTACACGATCCAGGGCCGGCGCAAGTAGGTCCGCGCCGCGGTGGCGCAGGTTTTCCCGCCGGCGATCTTCGGATTCCCGATGCATGCCCGAGGCGCGGAACGCCTCTCCCTGCCAAACCGTTGGCACGAATGGGAAGCCCTCGCCATTCGCTGGCGCAAGCCCCTGTTGACGCGAATGGGAGTTCGCCATACGCTTTATGTATCTGTTTTCGACTTCAGCTCCAACGGTGTCTTCGCCGGGGTCTGACTGCCATGCATCTTTGCCAAGTCTCAGGGCGAGGGAGCGGAACCGATGCATGGCGCGTCTGAAAACCGATTCGAAGTGCGGCCTTCAGGTCGGACAAGCAGATCAAAACGACTCCAACCCGCAAGACGATCACAGGGCGCAAAACGATTGCGACCTGAGAATCGCACTCCGAGCCGGCGCGTGCGAACGCATCTCGCGCTGCTCCTTCTGCCCGCGCTTCTCGCTGGCGCGGGCGCGAATCGCGCCTCCGCCGAACCGCTGTCCGTTCCCCGCGAGGGAACCTGGGTGACCAACAACCGGGTCTCCGCCATCGCCTGCGGCGGGGGCGCGGTTTACCTCGGCGGGCTGTTCACGCAGGTTGCGCCATACACGGGAGGATTCGCCGCCCTCAACGCATCGACCGGCGCCAGGATCGCAGGCTCTCCCCGGGTGCACGGAACCGTCTACGCCTGCGCCTCCGACGGCGCCGGAGGCTGGTATATCGGCGGGCAGTTCAACCGGATCGGGAGCGTCGTCCGCAACAACATCGCCCGCATCCTGGCGGACGGGTCGGTCGATGCCGCCTGGGACGCGAATGCCGACAATGTGGTTCGCGCCCTCGCGGTGTCCGGCTCGACCGTCTACGCGGTAGGCTATTTCACCGGCATTGGCGGGCAGCCGCGCAACGGCATCGCCGCGCTCGGCGCCGCCACCGGCGCCGCCACCGCCTGGGACCCCAACGCGAACGCCCCAGTCTTAACTCTGCTGGTTTCCGGTCCGATTGTCTATGCTGGCGGCATATTTGCCAGCATCGGCGGGCAAGCGCGCAATCGTCTCGCCGCGCTCGACGCCGCGACCGGCGCCGCCACCGCCTGGGACCCGAACCCGAGCGGCCCGGTCTATTGCCTCGCCGTCTTCGGCTCAACGATCTATGCCGGGGGAGAATTCGCCGGCGTGGGCGGGCAGATCCGCAAGAATCTCGCCGCGCTCGACGCCGCCACTGGCCTCGCCACCGCCTGGAATCCGAACGCCGATCGCCACGTCGATGCCCTGGCGGTCTCCGGCGCCACGCTGTACGCCGGGGGCTTCTTCACCACCATCGGCGGGCAGGCGCGCCACTGCATCGCCGCGTTTGACGCCGGCACGGGCGCCCTCGCCGCATGGAACCCGAACTTGCCGGAACTCGGGTACCCCGTGGTCTATGCCCTGGCCGTCTCCGGCTCGAGCGTCTATGCCGGGGGCTCGTTCACGGTCGTCGGCTTGGAGCCGCGCAACCACGTCGTCGCCCTCGACGCCGCCACGGGCGCCGCCACCTCCTGGAACCCCAACGCCAACGACAATGTTTACGCCTTGGCCGCCTCCGGTTCGACCGTCTGTGCGGGCGGCGCGTTCAGCAGCGTCGGCGGGAAGACGCGCAATCACATCGCTGCGCTCGACGCCGCCACGGGCGCCCTGGCCGCGTGGAACCCGAACGCGAACGACGCCGTCTCGGCCCTCGCCGTTTCCGGCTCGACCGTTTATGCCGGGGGGGATTTCACAAGCATCGGCGGGCAGCCGCGCAATCACATCGCCGCGCTCGACGCCGCCACCGGCGCCGCCCGCGCCTGGAACCCGAACGCGGACGGCAGCGTCGGGGCTTTGGCCGTCTCCGGCTCGACGGTCTATGCGGGGGGGAGTTTCGCCCTCATCGGCGGGCAGGCGCGCAATCGCATTGCCGCGGTCGACGCCGCCACCGCCGCCGCCCGCCCGTGGAACCCGAACGCCAACGGCCCCGTCGCGGCCTTGGCCGTCTCCGGCTCGACGATTTATGCAGGGGGAAGTTTCTTCCTCATCGGCGGAAAGGCGCGTAATCGCCTCGCCGCGCTCGATTCCGCCTTCGGCGCCGCCACCGATTGGAACCCGGATGCGAACGACGAGGTCTACGCCTTGGCCGTCTCCGGCTCGGCCGTCTGCGCCGGAGGGCGGTTTTCTGAAGTCCATGGACAGAGGCGTTGGGGCCTGGCCGCGCTCGACGCCGCCACCGGCGCCCCGATCCCCTGGCTTTGGGACCCGAATGTGAACGAGAGGGTCTATGCCGTCGCCGTCTCCGGTCCAACCCTGTACGCCGGAGGATGGTTTACTTGGACCGGCGGGACGTGGCGCTACCACGTCGCCGCGCTGGACGGCGCCACCGGCGTGGCCACCGCCTGGAACCCGAACGCGGACCGGTGGGTGTGGGCGCTCGCCGTGTCCGGTTCGACGGTCTATGTCGGGGGAGATTTTACGACCACCGGCGGCGAAAGCCGGCCCTGCTTCGCCCAATTCGATTCCTTGTCGAACGTCAATGCCGCTTGGCGGCGGTTCGAATGACCCCGGCTCGTCCGGGTCCCCCGTCTTCTCTCTTGCCTTTCGCTACGCCGATGGTGGATGAATGGAGGCGCCGCGCATCGGCTTCCGAGAGAGCCAGGAATGTCCAAACGCCCCTGGGCGCCTGACGGTTGGCGCAGCCGTCAGCCCCTGCAACAGCCCGAATACCCCGACGTCGCCGAGTTCCGGCGCGCGCTGGAAGAGATCCGCCGCTATCCGCCCCTGGTCGCTCCCGGCGAAGTCGAGCGGCTGCGGCTGCGCATGGCCGAGGCGGGGCGGGGCGCGGCGTTCATTCTCCAAGGCGGCAACTGCGCCGAGCGCTTTATCGACTGCCGCGGCGAGAGCATCGCCAACAAATTGAAGATCCTCCTGCAGATGAGCGTCATCCTGACCTACGGCGTGCGCCGGCCGGTGGTGCGCATCGGCAGGATCGCCGGCCAATACGCCAAGCCGCGCTCCAGCGAGTACGAAACGGTCGGCGGCCAGCGGCTCCACAGTTATCGCGGCGACGCCGTCAATGGCGTGGAGCCGGTCCCGTCCGCGCGCACGCCCGATCCGCGCCGCCTTCAACAGGGCTACTTCTATTCCGCCGCGACACTCAACCACATCCGCGCGCTGATCGACGGCGGATTCGCCGACCTGCGCCATCCTCACAACTGGGACCTGAAGGCCATCGAGCGCAGCCGCCGCTGGCCCGAAAACCGAGACATCCTCGATCGCATCCTCGACGCGATCCGGTTCATGGAGTCCTTCGGCGGCGTGCACGCCGAGGCGCTGGGCCGGATTGATTTCTACACCTCGCACGAGGGGCTTCTGCTCGACTACGAGGAGGCGCTGACGCGGCGCGACGCCGAATCGGGCCTCTATTACAACCTCGGCGCGCACCTGGTGTGGATCGGCGCGCGCACGCGCCAGGTCGACGGGGCGCACGTCGAATACTTTCGCGGCATCGCCAATCCGGTGGGCGTCAAGATCGATTCCTCGTGCGGCCCGGACGAGTTGATCGCCTTGTTGGAAGCCTTGAATCCGGACAATCAAGAGGGGCGAGTCGCCCTGATCACGCGTCTCGGCGCCGGGCGCGTCGAGGAGGCGCTCCCGCCGCTCATCCGCGCCGTTCAAAGCGGGAAGCGTGCGGTCGTCTGGATCTGCGATCCCATGCACGCGAACACGCAGAACGCCGAGGGCGGGCGCAAGACGCGCGATTTCTCGGTCATCCTGGACGAGCTGACGCGGACGTTCCAAATCCACAAAGCGGAAGGCTCGCGTCTGGCGGGCGTGCATTTCGAACTGACCGCCGAGGACGTGACCGAATGCCTCGGCGGCGGCGAGGACCTGACCCACGCCGATCTCGATCGCAATTACGAGACCTATTGCGATCCGCGTCTGAACAACGCGCAGAGCCTGGAGATGGCGTTCCTCATCGCGCGGCTGCTACAAACGTGAATTCGTGTCCATTCGTGTTCATGCGTGGTTGCTTTCATTCCATTCCACATGATCAAGGAGATCCGTCATGATGGACGTCAAACCAGTGAAGATCGGCATCGTCGGCTGCGGCAACATCAGCGGCATCTACTTCAAGATCTGCAAATCGTTTCGCGTTCTCGACGTCGCCGCGTGCGCGGATCTGATTCCCGAACGCGCGCAGGCCAAGGCGACGGAACACGGCATTCCGCGCGCCTGTTCGGTGAAGGAACTGCTCGCCGATCCGGCGATCGAGATCGTCGTCAACCTGACCATCCCCGCCGCGCACTATGGCGTGGCGATGGCCGCGCTCGAAGCGGGCAAGTCGACGCACGGCGAGAAGCCGCTGGCGCTGACCCGCGACGAAGGCAAGCGACTCGTCGAAACCGCCCGCAGGAACAACCTGCGCCTTGGCTCCGCGCCCGACACCTTCCTCGGCGGCGGCATCCAAACCTGCCGCAAGCTGATCGACGACGGATGGATCGGCCAACCGGTGGCCGCCGAGGCGTTCATGACCTGCCACGGCCACGAAGGCTGGCACCCGGACCCCGAGTTCTATTACAAGGTCGGCGGCGGCCCCGTGTTCGACATGGGCCCCTACTACCTGACCGCGTTGGTCAGCCTGATCGGCCCCGTCAAGCGCGTGGCCGGCATGGCCAAGACGACCTTCGCCGAGCGCCGGATCACCAGCAAGCCCAAGTATGGCGCGGTGGTCAAGGTGGACATCCCGACCCACGTGACCGGCGTGATGGAGTTCGCCAATGGCGCGGTTGGGACGATGATCATGAGCTTCGACGTCTGGGGCGCACAACTGCCGCGAATCGAAGTCCATGGGAGCGAGGCGAGTTTGCTCGTGCCCGACCCCAACGGATTCGGCGGCCCGGTGCGCATTCGCCGCGCCGGCGAGAAGGAATGGCAGGAGGTTCCGCTGGCTTTCGGCTTTACGGAAAACAGCCGCGGACTCGGCGTGGCCGACATGGCGTTGGCGATCCGCACGGGCAGCCCGCATCGCACGAGCGGGGACCTGGCCTACCACGTGCTCGACGTCATTCACGCCTTCCACGACGCCGCGGCCGCGGGCCGGCACGTCGAAGTGCAGAGCGCCTGCGAGCGCCCCGCGCCGCTGCCGCTGGGATGGCGGGGACTCTAACCCGGGTGTCATACCGAGGGAGGCCGGTTCCCATGACCGCGCATGAAGCTCCTGTCCCCCGCGGACCGTGACCGACGCCAAGCAGGCGGAACGGCTGGTATTTGATTACCAGGGAATCACCAAGGAACTCGCGCGATTCATCGTCGGCCAGACCGACGTCATCGAGCAATTGATGATCGCCATCCTCGCCCGCGGCCACTGTCTGCTCGAAGGCGTGCCGGGGCTGGCGAAGACGGCGATGGTGCGCTCCCTGTCGGAAGTCATGCAGCTCACCTTCCGCCGCATCCAATTCACACCCGACCTCATGCCCGCCGACCTCACCGGCGCCGACATCATCCAGGACGACCCGACGACCGGCCAGCGTCGCCTCGTCTTTAAGAAGGGGCCGATTTTCGCTCAGATGATCCTGGCCGACTAGATCAACCGCACGCCGCCCAAGACGCAGGCCGCGCTTCTGGAGGCCATGCAGGAGCGCTCGGTCACCGTCGGCGGGCGCACCAGCCATTTGCAGGTGTTGCTCGACGCGTTGCAGCGCAGCCGGCCGGGCGGCGAGACGGAACTGGCCAAGGCGTTTCACGACCTCGCGCCGCGCCTGCATCGGCGCGGACTGCTGATCGTCCTGTCCGATTGCTTCGGCGACATGCCGCAGTTGGTGAAGGCGCTCGCGCACTTTCGCCACGCGCATCACGAGATCATCGTCTTCCAAATCTGGGACCGCGCCGAGCTGGAGTTCCCGTTTACGCAATGGACGCGCTTCGATTCGCTGGAAACGCCGGGCATGCGCCGCGTTCTCGATCCCGGCCATTTGCGCCAGGCCGGCCAGGTTCTCTTCACGCACGCCTTCGAAGAAGCCGGCTCGCACGTGATCGAAGTTTCGGCCGGCGCCGCTCCGCTCCAGTCCGACAACGCGATGCTCTTTAGCGTGCCCGTGTGGGACCGGCTGCCCGCGCTCCTGGCAAGCGGCGACATCAATCCCGATCCGTTGCGCGGCGAAACCGGCTTCCTGGAAGTCGCGCTCCAACCGTACGCCACGGCAGGCGAAGCGGCCTCCGACTTGATTCAAGCGCGCGTGACCGCGCCCGACCGCCTTCAGCCGAAAGACCTGGCCGAGGCCCGCGTCGTCGTTCTCGCCAACGCGCGCGAACTGACCGATCTGCAATTGCAGGCGCTCGAAGGCTTCGTGCGCGATGGGGGAGGGCTGCTCGTCTTCCCCGGCGACCGCGCCAACAACGATTGGTTCAACGCCCGCCTCGTCGCCGACGGGAAAGGACTTGCCCCCTTTGCGATCGCCGACTTGATCGGCTCGCCGGACGCCGCGGGGCAGCCGGCCGCCATCGTCGCCGAGCGCTACGACCATCCGGCGTTGGAACTATTCAACGATCCGCGCAACGGCGCGCTGAACACCGCGGCGATCCGCATGTTCTGCAAACTGAAAGCGCCCGACGCGCCGGAAGGCAAGACGGCCATCCTGGCGCGGCTCGACACGGGCGACCCGTTTCTCGTCGAGAAGGAGTTCGGCGACGGGCGCGCGATTCAGTGTTCGGTGCCAATTCGTTGTGGGCAGGGGGTTTCCCCGCGCGTGGGTGGACGGCTCGCCAATGGATTTCGAGAACTGGCCGGTCTGCGAAAGCCCTTACGTGACGTGCCGCAACGGCGTGCTCGATGTCAACGACGGATCGAAGGGCTTTACCATTGATTGGAGCGGCGAAAACCCCATCTACACGTGCTACGATTTGGCAAACGGCGCCAAGAAGGTCACCAGCGTCGAATGGCTGGAAAACGGGACCATGAACGAGAAGTGACCGAGAGGCGCGGCATTCAACGCCCTTGGGCATTCCCGCCGGCGAAGTCCGCCTTCCAGCGCGCCAGCAACTCCTCCGGCCCGCCCTTGAGGAAGTATAACTTCCCCGTGACGGCTCGTTCCTCGCCTGGCGGCACGTCGGGCCAGCGTGGGTCCGCGTGCAGGCAGGAGAAATGCGGGTTGCCCCCGATATTCATGGACGCGCCGAACGCGTGCGCGATGATCCATTGGCGGTCGCGCGACAGCAGGGCCGCGATGGGATAGCGGACCTTCGCGCCGCCTTTGGGCGCCGGCTCGTCCGGCCCTGCCACCGGGAAAGCGGTGTGCAACGGCTCGGGATAGGACGCCAGTCGCATCTCCAGGAGCCGTACTGGCCCATCGTCGGTAAAGCCGACGGTGCGGTCGCGTTCGGGGTCTTCAAAGAACGGCGCCCCGTGGTTGTTCATGCAGACAGTGTCCTTAACGCCGGTGAGCGGCTTATCGCCGAGGTTGCGGAGGGCAATCGTTAGTTCCACGTCGTCGAAGGACGATTTCAAGGTCACCGTCATTTTCACCTTGTCCTCAAAGACGGACGAGTACGAGGCCCGCGTTTTCTCGGGGTTCATCTCCCATTGAGTGGGCGTGTGGGGCGCGTCCCAGGCGATCCTGCGTCCATTCACAAACAACCACTCGGGAACGAGAAGTTGAAACCTGGCGTTCGGGAAATAGGGAACCAAGAACGACGCCATGTGTCCGCCCTGCCTTGCGGCGATTGTGATTGGCTCCTTCTGGTATTTGGCCGCGTCGGGTTTCGCCGCCGGGCCGGGTTCCGCTGTTCGCGCCGGCGCCGGCCCTGTGGCGATGGGGGGCGCCGCAGAGGCCGCCGGGATGGGGGCCGGTTCGGTTTCAGGGGCGTCCTCGGCGCAGCGAAAGCCCAGCCACGAGTGGACGCGGTTGAGGCTGGCCGAAAGGTCGCGCGCGGCGCAACGGAAGTTGAATCTGAGATGATGGGCGGCGCCGGCCCCTTTGACCACGTACCAGCCCTTGCCGGGGGTGGCCGGATTGATCGGGGCCGTGGGCGTCGCGGTCCATTGGGCGACGTTGCCGACCATGTCCATGACGCCGAATGGGCTGGCGCCTTTAGGAAAACACCCCACGGGAAAAGGCTGAGGCGTCCCCAGCGAAGTCCCGTCATCCGGGCGGCAGGCCTCGAGGTTCCACTCATTTCCCCACGGATAAAGGCGGCCATCATTGCCGCGCGCGGCCCGCTCCCATTCCTCTTCCGTGGGCAGCCGTTTGCCGGCCCAATCCGCGTAAGCCTTCGCGTCGGTCCAGTCAACATTGGTCGCCGGCCAATCCGCCTGGCCCGTCGGGAAGGTGTTTTCCTTCCAATGGCTCGGCGCGCGATGGCCCGTGGCTTTGATGAACTCCTGATACTGGGCGTTCGTGACGGGGAAGCGGTCTATGTAAAACGCTTTGACCGTTGCCTTTCGCTGCGGCGTCTCGTTAGCGAAGAGGCTTGGATGGACGTTGTATTCCTTGGCCAGGCTTTGCGCCTCCTCAGCCGTAGTCCCCAGGATCGTCTCGCCGCCAGGAATGTAGATCATTTCACCGGCCTCGATGGCCGCGCCCAGCGAACGCCGGTCCGCGTGGACGCGGGACACCTTGGAGCGTATCTGCGCTTCAAGGAAATTGGGGATGGCGATGATCGCGATGACGATGAGTAGTTCGATAAGGGGGAACGCCTTTTTCATAACTGGCTTCTTTTCCTGCCCTAGTTGCCATTTGTCAACGCCCCCATAGCGAAAGGGAGCGCAAACAACCCCGTGATCTTCGCCGCCCACGCCACCTCTCCATTGCCCAGAGGCCTATTCCCCTTTGCCTGGGAAATGCTTTAGGAAAAAGTCCACCATGTCGCCATAGAATTGCGCCTTCCGGTCGCCCGTGTATTCGCCGGAATGACGCAACACGCACTCGATGCCAAGCTTGTCCATGCGCTCTTTCAGGTAGTAGCCGAAGCGAATGCTGTGAACGTCCGTGTTTCTGTCGCCTGTGGGCGCCGGACGGGGCGGGCCGGTGTAGTACAGGAAGGCCGGAGATGCGCCAGGCTTCAGGTGGTTGACGGCCGAGGCGTCCTCGAAGAGCGGAAACGACCGCTCCGCCTTCATCAGGTCTTCGTCCTTGGGAAGGCCGAAGAGCGTCGCCAGCGCCATGGTCCCCATCACGCGGGCGGTGTTCTCATCCACGATCTTTGCGATGACGCGAGGGTCCAACGAGCACTGGGCATCCACGCAGCCAACAACGGGAAGGCGGGTGGATTGCCGCTTGACGGGATCCGTGCTCGCCGGGTCCGCCATGTCATCGCGGAAAGCAAGCCACAAGGAGGTGTCGGCCCCGGCCGAACCGCCTTCCGCCGCCATGGCCCGAGGGTTCAAGTTCCACTCCTTCGCGTGATAGCGCAGGAACTGGATCGCCCGGGCGCCGTCTTCCATCTGAGTGGGGTAAGGGGCCTGGGACGATAAACGATAGTTGGCCGCCGCCACTGAAATGCCCTTTGCCAGGCAAGCTTCCAGCAGCTCTGGAGGCAATCCAGTCGTGCCCCCTCTCCTATCTCCATGATTGAATCCCCCGGGATGGAAGTAAACCACCGCGGGCGTTGGCTGATCGGATTTCGCTTTCCATAAGTCCAGAACGTTTCTCGGATGCGGGCCGTAGGAGACATTCTCCAGGTCTGGTTGACGCGAGTATTCCATTGGGGCCTCGCCGGGCCTTCGCCCCTTTTCCTTTTCCGGCGCGTTCTGGGCTTCCTTCTGGGATTTCGCCGCGGGCATCTTCCCGGTCCCCTGAGCGGTCGAATTGGGCGTCGCGCCCGGCCAAAGGATTAGCCCCAGAAACACTGAAGCCCAAATCAGGCGCGGTTGTCTGAACGGCATACTCGATTCCTCCATAGGCGAAGGGCGTTTCCTCATCCGTTCAAGCGCCAAAGCTTCGCCGTGTAGTCGTCAGCCCCCGTGGCCAGCCACCGCCCGTCGGGGCTGATGGCCACGGCCTCAATGGCCCCCTCGTGGCCGGTGAGGGCGCCCAGTTTCTCGCCGGTGGCCACGTCCCAGAACTGGACAATGCCGATGCCGCCGCCGGAAACCAGGTAGCGGCCGTCGGGGCTGTAGGCGATGGGCCAGATGTAAGGCTGCTTATTGGCCGTTCGGATCGTGCGGCGGCACTCGCCCGAGTCCACGTCCCACAACCTCATTTCGCCAAACGCGCTGGCCGAAGCCAGAGCGCTTCCGTCAGGGCTGAAGCAGATGGAATAAACGGGGTATTCATGCGGGCCAATCACCAGGGCGCGTTCCTGCCTTCCGGTGGCAACGTCCCAAAACCGGATTGTCGCGTCGCGGCTGCCCGAGACGACCTGCTTGCCATTGGGTGTGAAGGCGACGCAGTGAGTGGCGAGGGTGTGGCCGGCCAACGTTCGCGGCCCCCTCCTAGTTGATCCGTCGGATCCGCCGGATCGGTCCGATCCGGCCGATAGGTCCGACACGTCCCAGAGAAGGACCTTTTGGTGGGCCGCGGAGGAGGCCAGCCAACAGCCATCCGGGCTGAAAGCGACCGACAACACGTAGCTGGCGTGATCGCCGAACGTGCGCAGCAAACGCCCTGTAGCCACGTCCCAAAGCGTGACCGTCGTATCATCGCTCCCCATGGCTAGCCGTTTGCCGTCGGGGCTGAAGGCGACCGCGGTGACGGCCATTTCATGGCGCCCCAGCGTCTTCAGCTCCTTCCCCGAAACGACATCCCAAATCTTCGCGGTCCCGTCCCAGCCGCCTGTGGCCAGCCAGCTTCCATCGGGACTAAACGCGACGCCGGCGACGAAGCGATTGTGGCCGGCCAGAGTATGGGCGAGAACAAACCTGGGAGCCGCGCCCGAGCTGTCCACCATCGCCGCGCGCGGCTCCGGCGGAACGGGGTCCGCAGCGGAGGATCGGGGCTTGCCGGCCACCTGCGAAGGCTTGCCTTTGGGATAACGTTTGGAGAAACCATTGCGCTTGTTCGTGACTGTGAAGGAGCCGTCCTCTTCTGCCGACACCTTGATCCAGTCCCCGCCCTCGCGCCACGGGGTGTGCAGGCACGCGATGAACTCTTCGGGCGGGTTGTTTCCCGGCCCTCCCTGGGCCTGATAGTGGGTCTGCCATATATCCTCCAGCCCCGGCGAAAGACGGAGACGCTGCCACGCCTCCGGCGTCGTCAGCCTCCAGACGAAGTCTTCGCGCATACTCAGAATGGCCACGCGCGGACGCAACCCATAGACCTCGCACGGCGGGCAGGCCTTGGCGCTCTGGTGCGCCGCGCCCATGGTTTCCCTGTCTATCCCCAGAGCATGGTGCGTGACGTAGTACAGGTCCACCTGTCCAACCTTGTTTTCGGGGCAGAACAAACGGTACGACACGTTCCACGGCAAATCCCCCAGATCAATGAAGCGGAACTTGCCGAACTCCAACACGACGCCGACCGACTGGCTGTCTTCCTGCTGGTTTTCGGCGATCAGGGGCGTCATCCAACCGGCGTGGTTGAACCCGCCCGCGCCTTTCATCGGCGCCGCCAGGACCTTCCCCGCCGACGTTGCCACCGTCGTCTCCACCCCATCGAACGGGATGGTGTCGCCTGGTTTGACGACGATGTGATTGCCCTTGGCCCGCGTCCTCAGATAGGCCTCATAAATGGGGTTCTCCTTCGAGCCGCCGTGGGTTTGATACCACTCTTCGCTGCGCTGGAGCTCGACGTTGGGGCCGTGATCCACGAAGTTGAGGATCGGAACCTTGTCGGACAATTCGGGCAGGACCCCATAGTGGTCCCAGTGATAGTGGCTGACGACGGAGTAGTCAATCTGACTGGCGCCGGCGTCTTTCATGGCCGCGAGGATCAGTTCCGTGTGCCTCTGTTCGGGCGCGGCGGCGTCAATGAGCATGGTCTTGCCCGAAGGCGAAACCACGAGCACGGCGTTGCCGAGTCCGACGGTGAGGATGTAGAGATCAAGCGTTGGCATTGTCAATCGGCGCCCCCTTTTTACGGTGTTTTGTCCTTGTTTTACGGCGTCCCGCATGGCAGGTCCCCGCTTAAAGGATGTGAAAGAAAAGGGACATAAGGAAACCAAACCATTGTATGTCCGCACGGGCGAGCCGGCAATCAAAAGACTACCGTATTTTGCGGTTTTCTGGCCGGTGTTTACGACGTATTCCCGCGCGCCATTTCGGTTCGGCGCCGCGGACGATAGGGCAGTCTGGCCATGAGCGAAACACGCCCTAACGTCGCCGTGGTGTGCCCGTTTCCTCCCGAGCGCTGCGCCGTGGACGCCATGGCGGCATCGCCCGATATAACCTTGAGCGCGGCCGCTGGCGCTTCAGCTCGTCATACGGACTGCCCTTCGTGGCGCCGGACCTTCTGCCACGCTGGCGCGGCGACGGTTTGATCGTGGTGCGGGCCGACACGGCAGTCCGGCGTGGCAGTATGGGGCGGCGCATCCCGGGCGTTCACATCGGCGGCCCCATCAACCAGAGCGCCGCCCGGCATTCGGTCGCCGTGGACCGCGCCGCCGGGGCGCTTCCTGTCGCAGGGCATCTTTCCCGCCGTCGGCCTTCATAACGCCAAGGTGGGCATCGCCGCCGGCCTGGCGCCGATGGACATCGAGTCCTTCTACGGCTCGCGCGTCCGGCCCGCGGCGGGTCCTCTCGAAACGTTCTACTACGCCGTCCGGCTGGCGATTCCGCCCCACAGCGAACGGCGCGTAACGTTCGTCCTGTACGCGACCGATCCAAACTGGAGTTGGCGAAGCGTCGTGGACCGGTACTGGAGCTTCTGGCCGGCGTTGTTCGACGCGCCCAAGCGCGATGTTGTTTGGGGCCTCTACGGCCTCGTTTCAACGCCCAAGGCGGTCCTCGAAGCCGGAGACAAGTTCATTGACCTATGCCGCCGCCTGCGCGTCGGGGCGATGGAACTGTCCGCGCCGTTCGCCCGCACCGGCGACTTTTACGCCGAGGGCGAGCCAGCGTACTCGCGCAAGGCGGGGACCCTAAACCGCGATCAATTGCGCCGCGCCTACGAGATCGCCGATCAGGGCTGCTGCAATCTGTCGTACGTCATCCCACTGCGGTGCGAGCGGCAGTTGGCCCACGCCAAGTTCAGCGATTCGATCATGCATGAATCGAACGGCAAGTTCTTCGAACGCGACGACTGGGACGTATTGAGCAACGGCAAGGAGAAGATGTCGGCGATGTTCGCGTGGGGCGATTCGTTCGGCGAACACGTGCGGAACGATCTCCACCGCATCATCGAGGACTACCGCCCGTGCGGTTTCTACCTGGACCTCGGAGCCTTGGTCACGCCCGACTATGGCCGCATGACCGAATGGGCGGCCTTCGACGACGAGGGGCGCGTTTATACCACGGCCGGCGTGGCCTACGCCAAGTTGCTGGACGACCTGCGTCAGTTCGCCCCCGGCGTCCAGCGAAACCCCGGCGAGGAAATCCAGTATTTCACCGGCTTCCGCGCCCAGTCGAAGCTGAGCAACCACACCGACCGGCAGCCGTTCTACATTCGCAGCCACCGGCTCATCATGGGCCGCAAGCCGATCTATCCGGGCATCGCGAAGCTCATGTCGAAGCCGTTGCTCAACGACTCGCTGGAGTTCGGCGGCCTGCCTTTCCTGGCCATGTTCATGGACCGCAAGAAGGAGGCGTTGTCCCGCGAATGGGGGCCGGTGGCCGTCGCGCTGGCGCGGGCGGGATGGCGACCCATGCCGGAGGCCGTCGCCAACAGCCCCTCGGCGCGTATTCAGCGCTTTGGACGCGGCGCGGAGACGTTCTTCACCGTGCGCAATTTATCCGGCGCGAACCTGACGGTCGCCTTGAAGCTTGGCGGGCTTTATCCGCGGTTGTGCGAGTTTCGCAACCGCGCCCCCTTGGAGCCAAAGGTTGATGAAGCCACGAGCGTCACGGCGGTGACGTTGACCATTCCGGCCAGCGAACTGGTGGTCTTGCGCGCCGAGCCGGCGCCGGGGCCGCTTCAGAGCGAATGGCCCAAGGCCCGATTCCTGGCCCAAGCGGCGCCGCTGAGCATCATCGCCCCCGGCGTCCCCGCCGCCCAACGCATCGCGCGGGCCGTCAAAGGCTTCGTCGAATTGCAGGCCGAATTAATGGAGAAGATGGCAGACGTGGAGATCGTCGCCGACGCCGCGAAGGCCAGGTTTTCCAACCGCATTTCCATTCGTATGGCGCCCAATCCGGCCCTCGCCGGCGACGGCCCCAATGGCATGATCCTGTCGGGGCCGGATGAAGCCTCCATGCGCCGGTTGCTTGGTGAATACCTCGAGACAATCGAACTGCCGCTGGGCAAGGAGAAGCCAATGTGGACGCTGGCGACGCCGGCGCCATCGCGTGGATAGATTCCGCCTCATCGAGACGGGCGGCTTCTCGTTGCGGTTTTCCTCTGCGGCGGTTTCTCCGGGAATTGCTTCCAGAACGGCCCCATGAAGGCGACGTGCCGCGACGAAGCGAGCGCTTCGATACGG
>JAPLSS010000077.1 GCA_026398515.1 Candidatus Sumerlaeota bacterium
GTGACGCCGGGCAAGGGCGGGCAGACCAGCCTCGGCGTGCCCGTCTTCGACACCGTGCAAGAGGCGGTCGAGGCCACGGGGGCCAACGCCACGATCATTTATGTCCCCGCCCCGTTCGCCCCCGACGCCGCGCTGGAGGCCATCGCCGCGGGCCTCAAGGTCGTCGTGCTGATCACCGAAGGCATCCCGACCAACGACATGATGACCGTCTACTGGGAAGCGCGGGCGGCGGGCGTGCGGCTCGTCGGGCCAAACTGCCCGGGGGTCATTTCGCCGGGCAAGGCGAAGGTCGGCATCATGCCAGGCCACATCCACAAGCCCGGCCGCATCGGCGTCGTCTCGCGCAGCGGCACGCTGACGTATGAAGTCGTCCATGAACTCTCCACGAACGGCCTGGGCCAGTCGACCTGCATCGGCATCGGCGGCGACCCGATTGTGGGGACGTCGTTCATCGACGCCCTGGCGCTCTTCAAGGACGACCCCGAAACCGACGCGGTGGTGATGATCGGCGAGATCGGCGGGACCGACGAAGAGGCCGCGGCCGATTGGTTCCAGCGGAACATGACGAAGCCGGTCGCCGGCTTCATCGCCGGCCACACCGCCCCTCCCGGCAAGCGCATGGGCCACGCCGGCGCCATCATCTCCGGGGGCACGGGCACGGCGGCCGAAAAGGTCAAGGCGCTCAACGCCGCCGGCATTTCGGTGGCGACGCGGCCGGATGAGATCAGCGGGTTGGTGCGCAAGGCGCTGGATACGAAGAAGACGCCGAAGCGCGGGGGATGATCCCGGGCAGGACTTCCATCGTCAGTCGATCTCGCGCGGTTCCGTGAGCAACCGGAGGCCGTCGAGAACTTGCCGGACGCGCGCTCGGGAGAGCGTTCCGATGCGCTCGATCAATTGGCTTTTGTCTACCGTAAACACTTGGGAGACCATCACGACGCTTGGTTTGGGAAGCCCCGCTTCTTTGGGGTCCAGAAGCACATTGCCCGGCGCTTGCGCGCGGCGCAGGTTCGAGGTCAGCGCGCAGACGACGGTTGTGTTTATTCGGCTATGGTTGAACACATTGTTCTGAATTACCACATGCGGATGGCGATAGCCGGGCCCGGACCCGACTGGGTCGGCCAGATCAACCCAGAACACGTCGCCCTGGGAAACTACCATTTCCCTTCCACCATCTTGCGATGATGACGTCGCGTCTGACGGAGCCGCGCCCGCTCGGATTGATCAGGCCCGTCCTCGTATGCTTGGTTGATCCGTTCGAGCAACAGCCGGTTCTCGTGTCGGCGAACATAGTCTTCGAGCGCCATCGCAAACAGGCGGCTACGCGGAATCCTCATGTCGCGCGCCAACGCCTCGACTTGCTCGAAGAGCGGCTTCTGGAGCGAGATCGCGGTCTTCACGTTGGCCATGGTTTGTACCTCTTTTCCGACTCATAGTATGACTGGGAGGCGTACCAAGGTCAATGCCAATCAGACAGCGATTTCTTTGCGGGCCGCTGGAGCCGCGTCAACGGTGGGCAACGCGAACTGCTGACGGCGGTGGCGCAATTGCCGAATCGCGCCCCGATTTTCACACCAAGCTCAGGCTTCCTTCGCTTGCCGCAAGGCGTCCAACGCCTGCGCGGCTGCGGCGCGCACTCCGGCGTCGGGCGATTGAAGCAGGGCCGTGAGATGCGGCAGGGCGTGGGCGACGCGGTCGGGGCGGACTTGCGCCACGCGCCCGATGGCCCAGGCCGCGCCTTGGAGCAGCGGCGGGTGTTCCAGATATTGCGCGTCGGGATCGATGAAGTTGACCAGCAGACTTCCGAATTCCTCGGCCAGGCGCGGGTGACGCGCGCAAATCTCGCCGATGGCTTCCGGCGCGCCCCAGGGGCAGCCGCCGGATTCCTCATTCAGACTCCAGACGAGCTTGCGCACGACGTTGCGCGCGGCTTCGAGGTCCTGGTCCGCCAGTCGCGCGACAACCGCGCCCATGGCCTCAATGGCGCGCCGCCGCGCCGCGCCCTCCAATACGGGGAGCGCGGCGCCGAGCGCCGCGGCCGTGGATTGCGCCGGCAAGTCCGCCAGCGCCTCCAGGGAGAATGCGCCGGAACGAAGCGCCTCAACAACGCGTTTCCGTATCTGGCGATAAGAGGGCTTGTCCATGAACTGCATCTCTCACGCAAAGGCGCAGAGGCGCTGAGGGCGGTTTTTTTCCTCTGCGTCTCTGCGCCTCTGCGTGAGACCCCTGCGGCTCCTCGGCCCTACTGCGCCGCCGCCGTTCGTTCCATCCGCTCGACAGCCGACCGCACGCGCTGGATCAGGTACTCGAAACAGTATTCGCGCGAGTCGATGAAGTAGTCGCGATAGGCGATCCCGAAGTAGCGCCGGGCGCCGGGCGCGTCGCCCCGGATCAGACAGCACAGCCCCAGGTGGTAGTGCATGTAGTAATCATACGGGCCTTCGACGCGGTTGCGGACCAGGATCGCCTCGGCGACTTCGACCGCGCCCAGGCGCAGCAGGCAATAGGCCAGAAAACAGCGCGGCAGGATCGAACTGTCCTGCTTGAGGACCTCCAGCAGAATTCGCCCCGATTGCTGGTAGCGTCCCAACTCGTACATCGCCACCGCCTGCAACAGCAGCGCGTCGGGATCGTTCGGCGAAAGGGCGAGCGCCTGGCCGGTCAGGCGCCACGCCTCGCGCGTCTTTTGCCCCGTCAGCGCGCGCTCGGCGCGAGCAAGAAGCCGGCGCACCTTCCAGCGTTCCACCGCGTTGTCGACAAACCCGCGGCGTTCTTCCAACATGCCGACGGGGCGCAACGGCGTATCCACGTCGGGCAAATCGGGCGCCCCCGGCTCGGGCGTCTCCAGCAGGTAGCGCTCGAAGGCGATGGTGAAGTCGATCAGGAACTCGGCGTTGTGCGACCAGCCGACGCGGTTCCACTCGGCGAAGGCCTCGCGATGGCGGCCCTGGCGAAACAGGCACAACGCCAGAAGGTTCGAGGCGACCTGGTTCTGATGGCCCTTTTCCAGGCAGCGGCGCAGCGCCTCCTCGGCCTCGGCCAGGCGGTCGTGCTGCAAGAGGGCGTGGCCGAGGTAGAAGTCGACGATGGGGCTGTTGGCCGTGTGCACCTTGGCGCGAATGAAGGTCTGCGTGGCCGCCTCCGGATCGCCGGCGGCGGCCTGGGCGCGCGCCAGGTGGATCAGCAAATGGGGATTGAGCGGATAAGCCTCCAGGAGCGGCTCAAGAACGTCGCGGGCGGTTTGCGCGTCGCCGGCTCGCAGCGCCGCTTGCGCCGAGGCCAGCGCGCGGGAGAGATTCGGCCGCCGCGGGCCTCGAAGCGGCAACGGGCCTTTCCCCGTCAGCGAAGGCGGCGGCTCGGTCCGCCCGATGCGCATTTGGAATTGCTCGGACATGCGGCTCCCGCGCGCGCGGCGCGTTCTTGAACTGCGCATGCCTAACATGCTGGCGCAGGCTCGGCAAGGGGTTTTGCCGACATCGGATTGAGCGCGTTGAGTGGCGTAGGCTTTCCAGCCTGCGTGGCGAGGAACTCGGATCAAACAGCTCTCCGTGCGACCCCAAGTGCCATACGCAACTGCTCTGCAAGAAATGCACACTCGACCACGGCGGTGTGATCTTCTTGCGCTCGTCGCGGAGGCGTCGTCTTCGGTTCGCATTGAAATTACAGCAGTTGCGGCGTGGCATGGAGATTGCCCTTCTCCACGCTCATCGTTGGCAGCCGGGCTATGGCGACACAAGCCCCGGCGATGCTCTTCCAACTATTTCAAGGAGGCATTCGACCATGAATCGACGATTGTGGAGATGGGGGTTGGGCGGGGCGCTGGCGCTGACGCTGGCGACGGCCACGGCGGCGTTTTCCGCTCCGGCGGGGCCAGGGCCGGGACGCGGGCCAGAGCAAGGGATGCGCGGCGGCCCGATGAGCCAGGGGCCGGGCGCCCCGGGCGGCATGATGCGGCGGGGCGGCCCTATGGCGCAGGAAAGCGGCCAGCCCGGCGTCTGCGACCAAACACAGCAGCGCGAACAGGCGCGCACGCGCGACGGATCGGGCAAACCTCCCGAGGCCGGCGCGCCCGGCGAAGGAATGAAGGGCCGCGAGAGGGGCCGCGGCATGGGGCGTGGAATGGGCCGCAGCTTCGAAGGTTCGGGACCCGTGGGCGAACGTGGCGAGATGCGTGGACCGGGCGCCATGCGCGGCCCCGGCGCGATGAAAGGCCCGGAGGGCGGCCCAGGCGCCGGTCCGGCCGGCGAGAGGGCGGAAGGCAAGGGCGGACCTCAGCGCGGCGAACCCGGAATGCAGGGCGGGGCGCCTGGCCCGGGACCGCGCGGGGAAGAGACAATGGGACCACGCCGCGGCGCCCGGATGTTCGGACCTGGCCGCGGCATGCAGAGAGGCCCGGAGATGATGGGCGGACCGGGCCGCGGCATGCGAGGCAACCGCGCCATGTGCGGCCAGTGCCCGATGCGCGGCCAGTGCCCGATGGGCGGCCAATGCGCGATACGCGGCGGCCGTGGCATGCGGCCCGGCGGCGCGATGCCCGGCGGCTTCATGGGACGCCATGGCGGCTTTGGACGCGGCAATGGGCCCTGCGGCGGCGCCGGCTGCCAAGGCCCCTGCGGAATGGCGCGTGGCATGCCCTGGATGCGCGGCGCCCAGGGCGGCCCGCAAGGCCCGATGTCCGGAATGCCGTTCGGCATGCATCGTGGGATGCAAGGCCCCATGGGCCGTGGGAATTGGGAGCCGGGCATGCCCGGCCGCGGACCGGAAGGCGGACCCGGCATGATGGCTCCGCACGGCGGCCCGCGCTGGTGAGAGGCAATCAGAGTTTGGAGTGACGGCTTCAGCCGTTGCGGTTGAGCGGCTGAAGCCGTCGCTTTGCAGAGGAGACGGGGAATGAGCCTCCCAACGCTCAAGTTCATGACGACAGTGGGCGCAATCCTCTTCATGACGAAGGCGCTTTTCGCCCAGCCGCCCGCAACACAGAACAACGCCGTTCCAACAAACGCCGACAAATACATCGCCGCCGCCGCCGCCGTGCATAACTTGAAGGCGGACCCCAGAGAACTCAATAGGCGGGAGGGGACTCGCCGTGTTCCCCGAAGAGGACTTGTCGTGTTCCCCAAACGGGAGGAATATGAGTGGCCGTGGGCGCCAGCTCGGTGCATTGCCCACATCTTTGAGAACGCCGGGAGTGCGCGAGTGGTCTACTCGACGGGGGTTGCATTCGATAGCGCATAGAGCAGCAGAGCCTTAACCAAATCCGATCCACGAAGCCGGACGGTTTCCGTGCTCGTGATTTGTTGTTCCGGCGCCTTCCACTGCCAAATGGGACAAGAACGGCGGGAGCGATTCAGAATGGACAGGATGGCGGCAATGAACGCGAAACGATGGCGCGAGCGTGGAATGGGCTTTGTCAGCAGCATGCTTTTCTGGGGAATCGCCGCCGCGGCGTTCGGCCAGCAGGTTCCCGACTCGACGTATGACACGCGAGTGGCCGAACCTGCCTTCAAGGAGACGCATCCCCGCGTCGCCATCGACGAAGCCCACTTCAACGTCCACACGGCCGAGGGCGGCTACAAGGCTTTCGCCGACCTGATCGCGAACGACGGCTGCGAGGTCACGTCCAACACAGCGAAGTTCAGCGCCGAATCCCTGAAGGCGAACGACATCCTGGTGATCGCCAACGCCCGCGGCGCCGCGATGCGCAACGATCCCAACGTCGATAAGCCGGCCTTCACCGACGCCGAATGCGACGCCGTGCGCGACTGGGTGCAGGCCGGCGGAGCGCTGCTGTTCATCGCCGACCACTACCCGATCGGCTCCGCGTCGGAATGCCTGGCCAAGCGTTTCGGCGTCGACATGAGCAAGGGCCACACCTCCGATCCCGAGCATGTCGAACCGAGCCGGCCGTCGTTGAGCTGCCTGGCCTTCACGCGGGAGAACGGGCTGCTGGGCGATCACCCTATTACCCGCGGGCGCAATGAGAAGGAACGAATTCAGCATTTCGCCACCTTCACCGGGCAATCGCTAAAAGGCCCGGAAGGAAGCGTCGCCCTGCTGAAACTCGCCGACACCGCCTATGATGAAGTCCCGCCCAACAATGAGCGCGTCTCCGCGGCCGGTCGCGCGCAAGGCGTGGCGTTCACCTTCGGCAAGGGGCGGGTTGTGGTAATGGGCGAAGCCGCCTGTCTGACCGCGCAGACCACCGGCGGCGCGCGCATGGGCGGGGGAGCGGCGGGACCGCGAGCGGGCATGAATCGTCCGGCGACGGGGGGCGCGGCTTCGCAGCCCGCTGCGCAGCCGGCCGGAGGACGTCCAATGGCGATGGGCGCCGCCTCGCAGCCGGCTTCGCAGCCCGGCGGCGCCAACCGTATGCCCATGAGAGGCAGGGCGAAGGCGGGCGGGGGAATGCGAATGCCGATGGGCCCGGCCTCGCAGCCGATGGGCGGGGCCTCGCGACCAATGGGCGCAACGCGGCGCATGGGGAAGGCGCCAGCCTCTCAACCAGCGGTTTCGCAGCCGTCGGGATCGAATCCAGCGACGACGGGCGCGAATGCTCTGGGCGCCATGGGAGCAAACGCCGGCGCGGCGATGGGGATGAATGCGCCGGGACTGGACAACCGCCAGATGGCGCTTAACATTATACACTGGCTCGCGAGGCTGTTGAATTGAGTTCGTCGTGACGGCTTCAGCCGTTTTGCAGACGTCGAGGGAACTCCTGAGAGAACGGCCGAAGCCGTCGCCACGAACTTATTCTCCGAAGAGTACGTCATGGCGCCTCGCGGCGCTCGGATACGAACGAAAATCGGGAGTATGGAGTCCCGCCTTCAGGCGGAATGCTGTAAGCCGGGTTAAAGCTAGCCACTGCGGATTCCGCCTGAAGGCGGGACTCCATACTCCCGATTTTCGGAACAACGGAAACTGCCAAAGGCTGTGAGGGTGTTTGCCGGGAAGGCGGACTTCCCAGCCGCCTCTGGCTGGTCACCGAAAGAAAGGAGAGCTGACATGCAAACGCCAAACGAAGCCCTCGCGGAGTTCAAGCGATACAAAGGCGCCTTGAATAAGGAGCTGCCCGAAGTGATGACGCACTTGGACGGGCTGTTTCAAGTGTCGCTGGCGGGCGCCGCGCTCTCAACCAAAGAGAAGGAATTCATCGTGCTGGGCATCGCGCTGGCGACCCACTGCGAGCCATGCATCCTGGTCCACATGGAGAAGGCGCTTGCGGCGGGGGCGACCAAAGCCGAAATCCTGGAGGCGTGCGGCGTCGCCATCGCGATGGGCGGCGGCCCGACGATGGCCTACGTCCCGCTGGTTCTCAAGTATCTGGAAGAACACGCCTGAGTTTCTGGACCCGTCCCCATGAAGGCGCGCGAAAGCGGCGGCCGGCTCGCAGCCCGCGGGGGGCGGGAACCGGGCCATGGGCATGAATGCTGCGGGACTGGACAATCGCCAGATGGCGCTCAATATCGTGCATTGGCTCGTGGGGCCGTCGGATTGAGTTTATAGTGAAGGCGGTTGCCGGGGGCGCGGGTGTCCTCACCCGCAACGATCCTTCTCCGACACTTTGACTTGCAGGTGAGGCCGCCCGCGCTCCCGGCAAACCGCTTGCATGATGCGATCCCTCCTACAGACTCTGCCCATGAACCGCCTTCTCGCCACCATCCTGAGCTTCCTCGTCGCCGCGGTTGTCGCCGGCGTGGTCCTGTTCTGGCTGTGGAGCGATTACCGCGTCGAACGCGACACCAACGCGCGCCTCCTCGTCGAACGCGGCGAGGCCG
>JAPLSS010000535.1 GCA_026398515.1 Candidatus Sumerlaeota bacterium
CGACCAGTTGCAGGCTCTTGGAGTCGTATTGGTTTTCCATCGTGGCGCCGGCGTCGACCGTGTGCAACGCCTTCTCCAGGTCGCGCACGGCGATGTGCTCGGCGCCCTCGTAATTTTCGACCGCGACCGTGTCGGCGTGGCCGTCGGAATAGACGATCTGCGCCTGGTCTTGCGCCGTCTCTTGCGCCGGGGCCGCGCCGGCCGCCAGCAGCCCCAACGCCGCCGCCAGGCCCGCCATCGGAAACGCTCGTCGCCGCTTCATCGCCTCGAAAGCTCGCTTTCCCAAGCCGATTGCTTGCTGCGCTTTTAGTCGCGAGCGCCCATCGTGTCAACTGCGCAGAGTGGCGCGGGCTTTCCGGCCTGCGCCACAAACCGCATCCGCGCCGCGCCGCGCCGCGCCGCGTTTCCCCTTGACAGCTTCCGGGGGCGCCGTGAATATGAAAATGCTGGAGTTAGGGCGCACGATGGCGGCCTGGGCGCCACAGGGCCGCCGCCACGTCGGTTCCGACGGATTCCGCTCCCATGGCCACTGCGCCGCGCGATGACGCGATCGACATCGAGGCGATCATGGAGGCCATTCGCCGCCAAGTGCGCGAGGAGTTCCACGGTTCGCGCCACGAGGCTTCCATGTACGAGGTCCTGCAATTCCTCGAGGACAACTGCCATCTGGCGCTCGAACGCCCGGCGGAGAAGCCGGCCGACGGCGCGCGCGGCTTGGCCGCACTCCTGCGTCGGCGCGTGTTCGAGGAAGTCAAGAACCTGATCGGTCCGTTGCTGGACAAGCAAACGGAATGGAACCGCAAGGCGGCGCTCATCCTTCAACAGCAGGAAGCGGAACTGGAACGGCTGCGGCGGCTCGCGCCGGAGCGCGCCCCCGGGGCCGGCGGCGGCTCACGGCCGTCCGAGGCGGCGCCGCCCGAATCCGCTTCGCCTTCGCCATGAAAGTCTCCGTCGACGGCCAGTGCCTGAGCGCGCCGCAGACGCCGACGGCCACGCGGCGTCTGGTCTGGGAAATGCTCGTCGCCTTCGCCCACAGCTCCGGCGGGGTCGAGATGGAGACGTTGACGCTTGACCGCGCGGTGGCCGCGGCCCTGCGCCAGGCTCGCATCCGCGCGCGCAAGATCCAACTACCCCCGCCGCGCGACCGGCTGGTCCCTTCTCCCTACGCGCAACGCGTGAACGAAGCCTTCCGCGCCGCCTGGCTCGACTCGCCGCCCGACGTGATTCTTTTGCCCGAACTGACCAGCCCCGAGGTGGCGCTCGTCGAGCCGTTCGCCGGCATTCCGACGGTGGCGGTCATGTGCGCGCCGCCGCGGGAGCAGGCCGACGGGCGCTACGCCTTCGAACTGGCCATGCAGCGCCTGGAGCGGCTGCGGCGGGCCGGGACGTTTTTCCTGGTCACCTCCCTGCTGCTGCGCGATTGGCTGACGGTCAACGCTCGCGTGCCGGCGGAACGCATCGAAACGCTGCCGCCGCCGGTGGATCTGCGCCGCTTTTTCGCGCGCGAAGGACAGACCGGCCCTGATTTCTTTTCGCAGGCCGAGCCGGCCCCGTTCATTCTGGCCCAGGCGTGCGAAGAGACGGTTTCAACCCTCCCGGCGCTGTTCCACGCGTTCGCGCAACTGCCGACCAGCCTGCGGCGAATCGGCCTGAAAGTGGCCGTGGACCGAAGCGACTCTCGGCTGATGGACGCGGTCCAGCGCGCGGCGACCGACGAAGGCGTCGCGGCGGAGCGCTGGGAATGGGCCGACGCCGACGAAACGTCGTTCTCCCTGCTGCTGCGCGAGGCGCGGGTGTTTCTCTATCCGGCCGAGGAGGACTATATCGGCGCGCCGCTTCTGCAGGCGATGGCTTCCGGGTGCGCGGTGATTTGCTCCGACACGGGCGCGCTGCCGGAATTGGCGGGCACGGCGGCGTTGACCGCTTCGCCGTTCGACGCCGAGGCGCTGGGCGACAGGTTGGCGCGGATGCTGCGCCAGCGCCAGGAGCGCGAGGCCTGGGCGGCGCGCGGCCCGCAACGCGCGCGCAAGTACGGCGGGCGGCAGTGCGCGGCGCGACTGGCGCAGACCTTCTACCAGGAGCATCGCGAGGAGGCGGCGCTTTCCGGCGACTTGCGGGTGGCGTTCGCCACCCCCTTTCCGCCGCCGCCGTCGGGCGTGGCGCAATACAGCAAACTGTTGGCGGGCGAACTGCGCGAATACGCCGACGTGGACCTCTACGTGCCCGACCTCGAGCAGGTTGATCCGGTTCTGCGCACGCGCTTCCACATCTTCCCCGCCGACGAGTTGCCGACCCGCTTCGGGAAGTACGACGTGGCGGTTTACAGCATGGCCGCCGATTATGACCAGTATCGCGGACTGTTCGCTCTTCTGGGGCGCCTGCCCGGCGTCGTCATCATGCACGACGCCAGCCTGCGCGATTTCTTTCTCGGGGCGCGCGGCCCGCAGGCGGCAGCCGACGGGCAGGCCTTTCGGCTCCGCTCCCTTGGCCTCGGCTCCGGGCAGGCGGGGCAGGCCCCTCGACACGGCTCCCTTCGACACAGCTCAGGGCAGGCGGGACAGGCCGCGGCGCGTCTCGAAGGCGACCCCTTTTACGAAGAAATGAGGTATTGCTACGGGGAGGCCGGCGCCGAGGCCGCGCGCCGCGCCCTGATCGACGGCGAGCCGGTGGACCAGCGCCTGGCGTTTCTGAACCATCGCGTGACGCGCCGCAGCCGGGGCGTCGTCGCGCACAGCCGCTGGGCCGCGCGCCGCCTGCTGGAAAACGGCGATCCCCCGCCCATTCTCGCGCTGCCGCACGGGCTGCCGGTCGATCCGCAGTTCGACCAGGTGGCGGGGCGCGAATTTCGCGAGTCGTTGCGCGAGCGCGGAGGGCGGCTGTTTATCGGCGCGCTGGGCCCGTTCGACGAGAGCCGCCGGCTGCACGTCCTGCTGCGGGCCGTGGCGCAACTGCGCGATCACGGGCGCAGGCCGCTGCTGGCGCTGATCGGACGGCAGACCGCGGCGGTGGAAGCGCAATGCCGCCTTCTGGCCGCGCAGCTCGATCTCGGCCGGCTGATCGTGCCGGTGGACCGCCCGGAGCCGCACGACGCCTTCTTGGGCCACCTGGCCGCGCTGGACGCGGTCGTGGACCTGCGCTGCCCCGATCCATGCGAGGTCTCCAACGCCGCCTGGATGGCGTTGGCGCTGGGCAAGCCGCTCTTCCTGACCGACGCGCCGGCGGTTCGCGAACTGCCGCGCGAGGCGGCGTTTCGCATCGCCGCCGACGATTTGGAAATCCCGATGCTCGCCGCCGCGTTGGAGGGGCTGGTCGAACGCATCGAGTTGCGCGAAGGCATGATCCAGGCCGCTCGGGCGTATGCGGCGAAGGTGGCCGCGTGGCCCATTGTGGCGCGCCGGTTTTGCCAATTCCTTTACGAGGTGGCGCGCCGATACCGCTATGCTCCGCCCTCCGAATAGAACGATCGTCTTCGTCCTGCCTGCCCTGAGCGGCGTCGAAGGGCCTGCCCTGCCTGCCCTGCCTGCCCTGAGCTCCGTCGCAGGGAGCTCCGTCGCAGGGAGCTCCGTCGCAGGGAGCGGCGCCGAGGCGCGCGCACGGGCCTGTGCAAGCCATTTGGCCGAGGCCGGCGTGCGCGTCGAGATGTGGACGACCACGGCGCAGTGGTTTGGACAGAGAAACCCAGGTAGGCCTGCACTACGTCCCCCGGCGGCAGGGGTCCGCGCGGGACGCAGTGCGAACCTACACGGATTCGAGCCGGGCGACACGATCGAGAACGGCTTGCCCGTGCGGCGCTTTCTTGCGTCGCCGCGCGATGAGAAACTCTATCGGCGTTTGGAAAATCAGGCGCGAAGCGGCCGGCCGCTTTCCTTGGAGGAGGAGGCGGCGTTCTTCCGCAACGGCGTCTGGTCGGAAGGCATGCGCCGGGCGATTCACAACCAACGCCGGGAATGCCTGTATGTGTTCGTCCCCGCCTTCGCCGCCACTACGGTCTTTGGGATTCTGGCCGCGCCGCAGGAATCGGTCCTCATGCCGTGCCTGGGCGCGGGCGTAGAGGCCTCGTTTCGCCTGATGTGGGAGGCGGCCGACGCCTGCCATCACTGGCTGTTCAGTTGCGAACAAGAGCGGGAGGCGCTGGCGGAACTGTTCGGCCTCGGCGCCAAGCGCTGCCTGTGCGCCGAAGGCGTCGACTACGCGGACGAGAAGCCGTCCCGAGCGGCATCGAGGGGCGCGTCCCCGCCCGCCGCGGCGCGCAAGCCGTACGCGCTGTTCCTGGGCCGCCAGGGAGGCGACGGCGCCGCGGAAGAACTGATTGGTTGGTTTAGAGGGCTGATCGGCGATTCGCCTTTGCCCCTGCGGCTCGTGCTGGCGGGCGAGGGCGAGGCGCGCATCCCGCCGGAGTGCGCGGAGACGGTCGTCGGGCTGGGGCGCGTCGACGAGCGCACGAAATGGGCGCTGCTGGCCAACGCCTTGTGCGTGCTGGCGCCCTGCGGCGAACGGCGGCTTCCGGTTTCGCTGCTCGAGGGCTGGTTGGCGCGCCGTCCGGCGCTCGTCCATCCGCGCAGCCGTGCGGCGGCGGCGCTGACGGAGCACGCCGGCGCGGGACTGGTCTATCGCTCCTGCGATGAATTCCGCCACGCGCTGGAATGGCTGGCGCGCGAGCCGGCGCAGGCCTCGGCGCTCGGCGACCGCGGCGAGGCCCACGTTCGCGCCCGCTTCCGCTGGTCCGACGCCATCGACGAATTGGCGCTGTTCTTCCGCGAGATCGAACAGTGGCTGGCCGAAGCGGAATTGATTGGGTAAAGCGAGGAAACAGGCGCCGTCCGCGATGACGCCGGTGTCGAGCGACGCGTGTAAAGGACCTACAGGATGATCCAGAATCTTGAAGCGCTGATTAAAGAACACGCCGAGATGATGGCGGAGCAGATGCTCAAAGCCGTGGAGTGGGCAGGCTCCGAGGAGGACATCCGCCACGAGTGCAATAAACTCATCGACGAATTCGTGAAGAAAGCAGGCCTCCCCGTCAAAGGCCTCAACGAATATGTCCTCGTCGGCGGACGGATCGACTCCAAGTATGGCCGCGTAGTCATCGAGTACAAGAACCCCAAAGGGGCGGGAAAGATTACTGAAAACAAGAACGCCCCGGGGGCCAAGGCCGTGGTTGAGCAGATCCAGAAGCGCTTCCAGGACTTGTATGCGAAGGAACACGTGGGAATGGAGCGCATCTTCGGCGTGGGCTGCGATGGGGACACGTTGGTCTTCGTCCGCATGCGAGGAAACAAGTTTGACGTCGAGGACCCGCAATCCGTCACGCCGCACACCGTGGAGCGGCTGCTTCGCGCGATCGTCTCGCTGGGCGCCCGCGGCCTGTCCTTCACGCCCGAAAACCTGGCCGGCTATTTCGGCTCGGAGAGCAAGTCCGCCCAGGAAGGGGTGAGGCTGATCCATGACCTTATCCACGGAACGGACAATCCCAAGGCCCAGACCTTCTTCCACCAATGGCAGATTCTCTTTGGCGAGGTTTGCGGATACGACATCCACGGCCAGAACGCCAAGATCAACAAACTGGCCGAGCATTACTTGGTGCCCGCCCCCAACCCCGCCGAACTGCTCTTTGCCGTCCACACGTATTACGCGCTCTTCATCAAACTGCTGGCCGCCGAGATCGTGACCTCCTTCGCGCCGCTTGGAACCTCGCCGCTCAAGAATCTCGTCGCCGCGCCCACCTCGGCCAAGCTGCTCGAAGATCTTCGCAACCTCGAGCAGGGGGGCATCTGGTCGCAACTCGGCATCCGCAACTTCCTCGAAGGCGACCTCTTCGCCTGGTATCTCGACGCCTGGGACGAGCGCTGCGCCGACGCCGTCCGCGCCATGGCCCAGTCTCTTGACCAGTTCGACCCGACGACGCTCAGCGTCGACCCGACGGAATCACGCGACCTGCTCAAGCAACTCTACCACCAGCTCTTTCCCCGTTCTGTTCGTCATGACCTTGGGGAATATTACACCCCAGACTGGCTTGCCGAACTCGTCCTCAACGAGCTCGGATACGACGGCAACCCGGACAAGCGCTTGCTCGACCCCGCCTGCGGTTCCGGCACCTTTCTGGTGATGGCATTGAATCGCGTCAAGATCTGGTATGAGGAACACCGCCACGAGTGCGGCTTTGGCGAGGACGAGCTCCTGCGAAAGGTTCTGCGTAACATTATCGGCTTCGACCTCAACCCCTTGGCCGTCATGGCTGCGCGCACGAACTACCTAATGGCCATCCGCGACCTCCTGCGTCACGCCGGCAACGTCGAACTCCCCGTCTACCTTTGCGACTCGATCATGATGCCACACGTTGCGGGATCGAAAGAAGCGCAGAAAGTATTTCTCTCAGAGAGCGCAACTGCCTACGATCTGGATAATCCACCCATCGCGCTCCGCACCGCCCCGAGGATCTTCCTGATTCCGCGGGAGATCACCACCGACCGGGAACATCTGGGCCGCTACGCCGACACGCTCGAATTCTGCGTCCGAAATCGCTATTCGCCCGAGGAATTCCTCGAACGCTGCAATGCCGAAGGCATTCCTGTGACCGAAGCCCAGCTCCACGAGGAACTCTATGGCCATCTGCGGCAGCTCGACACCGACAACAAGAACGGGGTTTGGGCGCGCATCATCAAGAACGCTTTCGCCCCGCTCTTCGTCGGCAAGGTGGACTACGTGGCGGGCAACCCGCCGTGGGTGAACTGGGAGAACCTGCCCGAGGACTATCGCGACGGCATGAAGCCCCTGTGGCAGGAGTATGGACTGTTTACGCTTTCCGGCTCCGCTGGTCGCTTGGGCGGGGGCAAGAAAGACCTGTCCATGCTCTTTGTCTATTCCGCCGTGGACAACTATCTGGACAGTGGTGGGCGGCTTGGGTTCGTGATCACGCAGAGCGTCTTTAAGACCCAGGGCGCCGGCGACGGCTTCCGGCAACTGCGGTTCTCGAAAGGGCGGCAGACTTTCTATCTCAAACCTGTGGAAGTGAAAGACCTCAGCGCGATGCAGGTGTTTGAGGGAGCCACGAACCGGACGGCGGTTTTTGTCTGTGAGAAACGTACGCGCGCTTTCTCTTATCCGGTCAGCTACAGCGTCTGGCGCGGGCCGTCGCGCATCTCTCAGGAGGTCTCCGTCGCTGAAGCGACCGCGCTCGTCACCGCTTCGAAACTCGGCGCCTTGCCCGTGGACCCGAACGAGCCGTCTTCCCCTTGGCTTACCGCTCCGGAGGGCGCGCTCTCGGGGATCCAGAAGGTTATTGGGAAGAGTGACTACAAAGCTTATGAAGGCGTGAACACAGGGGGCTTGAATGGTTGCTTCTGGATTCGCATTATTGACACAAGGCCCAACGGCGATCTGCTCATCGAGAATCTCCATGACGTCGGCAAGATTAAGGTGAAGCAGGTCCAAGGGGTTATCGAGCCTGATCTGGTCTATCCGTTGCTTCGGGGCCGCGATGTCCAGCGCTGGCACGCGGAGCCATCCGCGCAGATCATCCTGGCACAAGACCCCGAAACGCGGCGTGGCATTCCCGAATCCACAATGAAGCGACGGTATCCGAAGACGTACGCCTACCTGAAGCAGTTCGAGGGCGACGCCAAGAACCCCGCGCGCGGTACGCTGCGTGGCAGAGCCCTGTATCGTTCATATTACGAACCCTCCGATCCTTTCTATTCCATGTACAACGTCGGGCCGTACACAATGGCGAAGTGGAAGGTCGTGTGGCGGGAACAAAGTTCATTCTTCCAGGCTGCGTTTGCGGGGTCTGAGTCGAAGCGCGCTTTGTTGCCGGACCACAAGCTTATGATGGTCGCGTGTTCAAGTCAGGACGAGGCGGATTTCTTGCTTGGCATGCTCAACTCGAATCCAAGCCTTTTGGCTATTCACTCCTACGTCATTTCAACTTCCACGTCCACGCACGTCCTTGGAAACGTGGCAGTTCCCAACTTTGTGGAATCGAACAGCAAGCAGAGGGAAGTGGGTGAACTCTCGCGACAGTGCCAGGCGGCGGCGGCCAAGGGCGACGGGGACATCGTGGCCGAATTAGAGGCTGAGATCGACCGGGCGGCGGCGAAGATCTGGGGCATCACGGACGACGAACTGCGCGCCATCCAGGACGCTCTGACCGAGATGAATCCTGGCAAAGCAGTAGCAGAACTGGCAGACGGGAGGGACGACGACTAATGGCGGCCTTGAGAGGCCGACTCGAACGGCATCAATCCTGGAGCATGGGTGGTCGGCGCCAATCCGCTTCATGCTGACAACAGCATCGGCGTGGCGCCGCAGGTTCGCGACATTGGTCTCGGCGTGAAAAGGGGGGGTCCCAACGCCGTCTTTCTCCAGCGGATGGCGGGAATCTTGCCTGGCCCCAAACGTTCCGCTCGACGCGCCGGACACGCGCCTCAGAGACGTTGGCCGGTCGAATCCCCGTTCACCCCTCGCCCCGCGTGATCGCGCGCAGCCGCTCGAAGAAGGCTTTCTTGTCTTCCGTGTTGATGCGCCAATTCACCGGCAGCGTCTGGAAACCGCTCAGGTCCTCATAGCGCGCCTCGCGTCCGCGCTCCTTCCAGTTCATGCGGTCCTGGTAGTCGCTTCCATAGCCCTGGCAGTAGAACCCCCACGACGCGCCTTCTTCGATCGCCGCCTCCAAGTTTTCCACGAAGATGCTGTCCTCATTGACAACGATGGGGCGCGGGCGCTTGTGATAGCCGTCGAAGGCTTTGAGGGTCCGCAGTTTCTCCCTCAATTGCTCAGGCGTGTTGCCGTTGCCGTGCGGCAATGACAAATCCTCCGCGTCCAACCATCGGGGCGCGGGAAGGCTCTTCCCGCCGCTGGCGCTCACGCCGACGAGCAGGCGGCGGCCGTCGGCCGTCGTCGAACGGACGATGTCGATGAGCCGATGGACGTTGTCGGGATGAAAGATCGGATGCGGCCAGCGTGGATTCGATTCGTTGGCCACGTCCACCAGGATGTTGCGGTAGTTCGTCCGCAGCAGCCATTCGCTCACTCGTTCCGTGATGCGGCAAACGGTTTCTTCGCCTTCGAGTCGTCCGGCTTGGCGGATGTAGAAATAGTTGACGATGACGGCGACGCCCGCTTGGTCGGCGGCTTCCAGCACGCGCGACAGCCGGTTGAAATACTCCGCCTTGAACGAGCCGTCGGGCCGATAGGCGGAGTTGAGATAACGAGTGGACACCGCCGGCGTGTAGACCGAGCCGCCGCCCTGCAAGCCGACGGTGACGGCCAACAACCCATGCGCGCGATACGCCGGCAGTTGCGCGCAGAACTCGCTCGTGTTGCGCTCCGGGTCCCAGACATTCGTGTCGGGGTAACGCCACAGCGGACGCGTTTCCGGGCATTCGTCGTCAAAGATGGCCTGGACCATTCGCGAGTTGAACAGCATTCCTTCGACCGAACGCCCTCGATGCGAGACGCCTTCGTACGTCGGCTTTCCGTTGATGAGGAACTTCGTCCCTTCGATCGCGATCTCGGTTTTCACAGTCGCCCTTTCGACAGAGGAAGGCCGCGATTCTGCCAAACCGCGGCTCCGTCCGCAACGCGCATTGACTCTGGCTCGTCCAGGTTAGGGTAAGACTCCATCCCGCGCGAGTCCCCGTCGATGGCCCTTCCGCCTCATGGTGTAAGGGCGTTTTGCTCCGTCGGCAAATCGGCGAATCCCCCTGCAAATCGGCCTTGCCACGTCCGCCGGTTTTCCTCAAAATGAGGGAACCTGTTGTGCAACCCCCGTACGGCCGCTCCTCATGCAGGACCGTAAGTGTGGACCTCGCGCACGACGTTTCGCGCCGGCGCGGACCAGGGAGAAAGGACGTTGTCTGCAATATGAAAGCCTGGCGTTTTTCATTGGCGTGTGTCGTGTCGGTTTTCCTCGCAACGCTTGGCGGCGCGGCGCCGGTGAGCGCGCCCGACGCGAAACAGATCCTGGAGGCCGCGGGGCTGAAAGGCGGATTGATCGCTCACATCGGCTGCGGTCCTTCGGCAAGCTCAGGACAGGCGGGGCAACTGACGGCGGCGCTGCACGCCGGCGACTGCTACGTCGTCCACGGCCTGGACGCCGATCCGAAGAACGTCGACGCGGCGCGCAAACGAATCCAGTCGCTCGGCCTCTACGGCCCGGTGTCGGTCGATCTCCTCGAAGGCAATCGGCTTCCGTACATCGACAATCTCGTCAATCTGGTTGTCTCCGAAAACCTGGGCGCCGTTTCGATGCACGAAGTGATGCGCGTCCTGGCCCCCAACGGCGTGGCCTATGTCCAGAAGGACGGCGCGTGGGCCAAAACCGTCAAGCCGCGCCCCAAGGAAATCGACGACTGGACGCACTACCTCTACAATTCGACGAATAACGCCGTGTCGCACGACACCGCGGTCGGCCCCGTGCGGCGCTTGCAATGGGTCGGCAGCCCGGCCTGGGCGCGCCACCACGATCACATGGCCAGCATGAGCGCGCTGGTCTCGGCGAACGGGCGCCTCTTCTACATCATGGACGAAGGCCCCCGGTCGTCGGTCCAGCTGCCGCCGAAATGGACGTTGGTCGCGCGCGACGCCTTTAGCGGCGTCATCCTCTGGAAGCGGCCCATCGACACCTGGTATCCGCATCTGTGGCCCGCCAAGAGCGGCCACGCCGAGTTGCCGCGCCGGTTGGTGGCCGTCGGCGACCGCGTCTACGTGACACTGGGGATCGACGCGCCGCTCAGCGCGCTCGACGCCGCCACGGGCGCGACCATCCGCACCTACGACGCCACCAAGACCACCGAGGAAATCCTGGAATCCGACGGCGTTCTGTACCTCCAGGTGAATCCGAGGCCGTCGCGCTGGAACGAGTATCAACCGAAGTTCACTTACGTGTGGGACAACACCAGTTTCGCTACTGGGGAGTGGGCCTGGGACGGCCTGCCGCGGCACGTCATGGCCGTCAAGGCCGACACCGGCAAAACCCTGTGGAGCCAGGATTTCCCCGTCGCTCCGTTGTCGCTGACCGTCGACGCCCAGCGCGTCTACTTCTACGACGGCAAGAAAATCGTCGGCCTGGATCGCGGAACGGGCCAGACCGTCTGGTCCTCCGAACCGGTCCCCTGCAACAATCCGATCCGCACCTGCTTCGGCCCGACGCTCCTGGCCTACAAGGACACGGTCCTCTTCTCCGGCGGCACGGGAATGGAATTCGCGCTGGACGCGGCTACGGGCAAAAGCCTGTGGGACGCCAAGCACCCGAAGTCGGGCCATGCCTCGCCGGAGGACTTGATGGTGATTCAAGGTCTGGTGTGGGCGGGCGCCATCGCCAACGGCAGCGACTCCGGCATCTTCACCGGGCGCGACCCGCGCACCGGCGAGGTCAAGAGCGAATTCCCGCCCGACGTCAAGCCCTCCTGGTTCCACCACCGCTGCTATCGCAACAAGGCCACCGACAATTACGTGGTCGCCGGGCGCACCGGCATCGAGTTCATCGACCTGAAAAACCAGCATTGGGACATCAACCACTGGGTGCGCGGCGGGTGCCTGTACGGGACTATGCCCGCCAACGGACTGGTCTATTCGCCGCCGAACTCCTGCGCCTGCTACCTGGAATCGAAGCTCAACGGCTTCAACGCCCTCGCGCCGGAATCGTCGACCTATCCCATCCCCAAGCAAGTCTCCGACGAGGGCCCGCTCAACGGGTTCGACGGGCTCACCGCGGGCGGGTTCGACGGGCTCACCGCAGGCGGGCTCGGGGCAGGCCGCCTCGAAAAAGGCCCCGCCTTCGACCAAATCGAGAACCCAAAATCACAAATTGAAAATGGCGCGGACTGGCCGACCTATCGCCACGACAACGCGCGCAGCGGCGGTACGGCCATTCCCGTTTCCGCGCAGTTGAAGCCGGCGTGGGAGGCCAAACTCGGCGGCAAACTCAGCGCCGTCACCATCGCCGGGGGGAAACTCTTCGTCGCCTCCATCGACACCCACACCGTCTATGCGCTCGACGAGAACTCGGGCCAGGTCGCCTGGAGCTACACGACGGGCGGGCGCGTCGATTCGCCGCCCACCCTCTTCGAGGGGCGCGCCCTGTTCGGCTCGCACGACGGCTACGTCTACTGCCTGCGCGCGGCAGACGGGGCGCTGGCGTGGCGGTTCCGCGCCGCGCCGGAGGACCGGCGGCTCATGTCCTTCGAGCAGTTGGAATCGGTCTGGCCGGTTCCCGGCAGCATCCTGGTCCAAAATGGAGTCGCGTATTGCGTGGCCGGCCGCTCGATGTTCCTCGACGGCGGGATGCGGCTGTTGAAACTCGATCCCAGGACCGGCGCCAAACTGGCCGAAGTCATCCTGGACGACCGCGACCCGAATTCCGGCAAACCTCTCCAGCTGGACATGAAGGGCACGACCATGCCCGTGGCGCTGCCGGACGTCCTGTCGAGCGACGGCCAGTTCATCTACATGCGCTCGCAGAGGTTCACCCTGGACGGCGAACGCCTGGACATCGGGCCGCGCGAAGCCACCGATCAGCAGGGCGAGGGCGCGCACCTGTTCACTCCCACCGGGTTCCTCGATGACTCGTGGTGGCACCGCACGTACTGGATGTTTGGCCGAACCATGTCGTCGGGCTGGGGGCGGTGGTTCACGGCCGGGCGGATGACCCCCTCCGGGCGGCTGCTGGTGTTCGACGGGTCCACGGTCTTCGGCTTCGGGCGAAAGCCCCAATTCCTGGTCAACGGCGACGTGTTGGAATATCAGCTGTATGCCGCGGATAAAGCGGTGACCGAGGACGCCATCAAGCGCGTCGCGTCCGTCGATCGGCAACTCGATCAAAAGAAGAACGTGGCCGCAGCCGCGGCCGGCGGCCGCAATCTAAGCCAAGCAGACCTGGAAGAGGACGACCCGCCCGCGGCACGGCCGGCCGCGGCCAAGGCCGCCGGCTCCGCCAAGGCGCCCGGCGCGGCCAAAGCGGGTGGACCGGCGAAGGCCGCCGCCAAGGCCGGCGCGCCCAACGGCGGCAAACGCCCGGCAGGCTCAGGGCAGGCAGGCTTAAGGCCGGCGCCCGCGGCCGGCGACTCCAAGGCGCCCCGAAGGAGAGGGAAGAACTACGCCGCGGGCGACTGGGCCGCGCGCGAGGCGCTGCCGCTCGACGAGCGCTCGGCCGCGAACTTCCAGTGGCGCGACGAGAGCCCGCCGCTGATGGCCCGCGCCATGGTGTTGGCTGGCAAGATGCTGTTCATCGCCGGCCCGCCCGACATCATTGATGAAGAAGACGTGGTGAAGCATCCCAACGACGCCGAGGTTAAGGCCAAGCTGGCCGCGCAGGCCGACGCCATGGACGGCAAGATGGGCTCATCGCTCTGGGCCGTCTCAACCGCCGACGGAACGAAACTGGGCGAGGTCAAGTTGGAGTCGGTCCCGGTCTTCGACAGCATGGCCTTCGCCAATGGGCGGCTGTTTATGGCGTTGGCGGATGGGCGTGTAGTGTGTTTGGGGAACTGAAGCGGAGATAACCAAACGGACGAAGGACAAAGGACGAAAGCCAGGGACAAGGAATCCGCGGCGGGGGTTTTTCGTCCGTTGTCCTTTGGGTCCTTTCCGTCCTTCGTCCTTTTACGTTCCCCGCACGACCAGCTCCGGCAGGACCACCCGCTCCTGCCGCGCCGGCGCCGCGTCCGGTTCGCCCGTGCAGAGAATCTCCGCCAGGATCGCGGCCATCTCGGCGTTGCGCGGATCGACCGAGCTGATCGGCGGGGTGAAGAAGCGGCTGAGATCGGTGTTGCCATAGCTGGCGACGCTGAAGTCGCGCGGCACGCCGGCGCCCTGTTCGCGCAGGCGGCCGATCGCCTGAATGGCGCTGATGTCGTCGCAGCAGAACAGCGCCGAAACCCCCCGCCGGCGCAGATCGTCGGCCTGCACGGCGCTCCCCCGCGGCAGAATCACCGGCTCGAAATCGGGGCGCTTGCGGCGCAGGATGTCCAAATACGTCCCGCGCATCAACTCCAGGACCATGTTGCGCCCCACCCACACCTCGTTTTCCACGAAGGCCACGCCGCCCGGTTTGCGCTCCAGCAGGTAGTGGACGGCGCGGGTGACGCCCAGGTCGTAGCTCTGCACGACGAAACGGAAGCTGTTGCACGTCATCGTGTGGTCCAGAAGCACGACCGGCGAGTCCCGCGGCGAGAGTTTGGAATAAAACTCCCAGGTTCGCGACTCGTCCATGGTCGGAATCACCACCACCGCCTCGTAGCGCTCCTGGAGCATGATCCCGACCAGCCGCATCTCCTCCTCGTAGTTGTTGTAATCGCAGAAGTGCCGCAGTTCCCGCCCCAGCCGCCCCGCCTGATTGGAGACCTCTAGAATCAAGTCCTCGTATTGCACCGAGTAGAAGGGGAAGACCAATCCCCAGATCCGGCGCTTCGGCCCCAAGTCGGCGACGAACGAGCCTTTCCCGCGCCGCTGCACGATGTAGCCTTCGGCGGCCAAAAGCCGCAGGACGCGCTTGGCGGTTTCGCGGGCGACCCGATGCTTGCACTGGATTTCATTGATGGAATCGACGCGTTGTCCGGGCTGAAGGCGGCGTTGGAGGATATCGTCGCGATACGTCTCGAACAAGCGTTTGTAGATGGGGGTCAGGGAATCAGAGGAATCGGCCATTGGCGAACCATCACACTGCTGGGTCAATCCCATCACATCATAGGGTGATTATCGCCCTCCGTTGTTCAAGAGTCAACATCTGCCGCGAAGACGCGAAGGCGCGGAGCCCCCTCTTTGCGCCTTGCCGTCTCCGCGGAGTGTTTTTTTCAGCTTGACAGAGGACAGAAACCGCCTATCCTGCCAGGTATAGGATGTGATGTGATGTGTTTGCCGGACACGGACTCGCAGTCTCAAAAGCTTAAAACACCCACCAATACCTCGGCAAGGAACCATCTTCCATGACAAACCAGAATCCCAACCATCTGGCCATTCACAACCTCGACGAATTCCTATTCGGAAAAGCCCCTCGGCCCGTGCGCTGCGGCCGGGGCGTAGTGATCGGCGAGGGCGCGGTCGTGCCGGAGATCAACTTCACCCTGCCGACCATCGAGATCCTCGAATCGACTTGGCCGCAGGTGCGCCGCCATTACTCCGAGATTATCGAAGGCGTCTGCCAGCGCGCCGTGGAACTGGAAGTCCCCGCGCTCCTGGTGGAATTCGAGACCCTGCCGCCGATGACCGTTCGCCCGGAGTGGGGCGCGGATATCACGGCGCTCCTGGCCGAGGCGCTGCGCAAGTGGGGCGACCGCGGCGGGTTGAAGAGCGCCTTGCGCCTGACGCCGAACGACACCCGCGACCACGTGCGGCCCCCGCGCATGCGCTCGGGCGAGTATTGGGATGGCATGGTTCGCCTGTTTCACATGGCCGCGGGAGCCGGAGCC
Source organism: Candidatus Sumerlaeota bacterium (assembly GCA_026398515.1). GTDB lineage: Bacteria > Sumerlaeota > Sumerlaeia > JAPLSS01 > JAPLSS01 > JAPLSS01. Next base: position 15,405 of record JAPLSS010000535.1, read on the forward strand.
GACCTGCTGGCCATCGAGTCGACCGGCGGCAAGGAACTGTGCGATGAGGCGCTGATGAATTGCGATCTGCGCGCCCTGGTGTTCGCGCTGGGCGTTCTGGCGTCCCGCGACATGGAGTTCCTGTGGAAGGAAATCGTCGGGGTTTGCCGCGCCGACGGGGTCACGCCCTCCGGCGACACGGCTTGCGGCTTCGCCAACACAGCCATGGTCCTGGCGGAGCAGAAGTTCATCCCGCGCATCTTCGCCGCCCTGGTCCGCGTGGCCGTCGTTCCGCGCAGCTTGATCGCCTATGAAATGGGAGCGGTCGGGCCGAGCAAGGATTGCGCGTACGAAGGCCCGTACATGAAGGCCATCGCGGGCGTCCCCATTTCCATGGAGGGGCGTTCGGCCGCCTGCGCCCATTTGAGCCCGCTGGGCAACATCGCCCAGGCGGTGTGCGATTGCTGGTCCAACGAGTCGGTGCAGAACGTGCGCCTCCTGAGCGCCATGGCGCCGACGGTGAGCCTGGAACAACTGGCTTACGACTGCCGGTTGTTGAACACGGCCTCGGCCCATTCGCCGGAGGACACGCGGCGCATGCGCGATTGGCTGGTCGAGTCCGACGCGGCGCGCGACCCGCAGGCCTACGTGCTCAGGCCCGACGTCGTCCTGCGCCTTTCGGAGCGGATCATGGACGAGCCGACTGCGTATCTCCGGACGCGCCGGGCGGTCGTGGCGGCGATGGAGGAGCTGCGCGGCGCGCTTCAGGCCGGCGAAACGCGCGTCGCCGACAACGAGCGGCGTTGGCTCGACCGGTTGCAGCGCCAGATCGACATCCTCCCGGACAGCGAAGAGGCGTTCATCGAGGAGATGCTCCAGGCCCCCGAAGCGGCCAAGTTCCTGCCCAAGGAATACGGGTTGGGTGGATAGACCTGCAAAAGCCAATTCAGACCGCGGAACACCCGGAATACACGGGCAACCGAGGAGAACCATGTGGCGCTTCCTCGGCCGGCGCGGCATACTGTCGGCATGGACAAGGAGCGGCTCGACAAGGAACTCGCCCGCGCCAGCGACCGGATCGTCAACCTGATCCTGCACAGCGATCTGGAATGGATCGACATTGAGATCGAGGCCGACAAGATGCGCCAGCGCGTCCTGGCCGAGGCCCCGGAGAAGATTTCCACGTTCGAGCGCATTTACCCGGCCCGCTTTCAACGCATCTGGCGCCAGTGGCGCGCCCCGCGCGTTCGCGAGACGGAGTTCTGATGGTTCGCCCCGGGCGCGCCGGCGGGTCGAATTGCCGCGGGCCCGCTCCGTCGCGACCGGACCGCCCTTCAGCGCTCGCGCCCCGCTCCCCAGCCGCCGCAGCCGCCGGGAGCGAGCGCGCCGGTCTTTCTCCGGCAACCGCGCACGCGAACGACCGCCCATGAAGCTCTTTCCGCGGTCTGACATATAATAACACATCCGATTTCCTGCCGACGCACACAGTTTCCACGAATGCGGATCTGCCCATTCGACAGCGCCGCAGGCAAGCCTACTCCGCGGAGACGCCGAGGCGCGGAGTCAATCGGTCCATCCTTCGCGTCTCCGCGTCTCCGCGGCAAGACCCGTCCACCGCGGCTTCCGCGTCCGCTCTTCGGGGAAACGCGTTGACGCATCAAGCCCTTAGGCAACGGAGCGCCAACGGTTGCCGGATCCCTGGTCCTTTCCCCCGTTGACAATCCGCCGCGCGCGGCCTAGTTTCTTGATTCGCTTGGAGTTCGACAAACATCCTTGCGCCCGGGAACCCCGGGGTAACCCCAGGAGGTCTGGATGTTTTCCGCCGCGCCGTCCGCCGAAACGAATCGGCGTTTCATTCTTCCGACACTTGCATTGTTTTCCACTATCGCCGTTGCGCTGTTTCCCCGCGCCTGTCTCGCGTCCGCCTGGCCAGTCGAACGCCAGTGGACGGAAGAAGAGGAGCAGAACTACTCGCGCTGGGTCGAGAGGATCGCCTCCAAGCAGTGGCGCTCGGCGAACGTCATGCTCCACAGCAAGGAGCTCAACTCGCTGTACGACAAAGAAGACGACCACATGTTCTACTATTCGGACTGTGGCGACCTGCCGTATATCGTGCGCGCCTATTACGCCTTCAAGCGCCGCTTGCCGTATGTCTGGAACGTGGTGTCCGGCGGCCGCTACACGAAGACGCCCAACACGACGGAGAAGACCTTCGACAACCTGTCGTTCAAAGGCACGGCGCAGCAGTTTTTCACTGACGTCTGCGAGGTGTCGTCGGCCAACTACCGCACCGCGCCCCAGGCGACCGATTCCTTCACCTACCCCATCGCCATCAACCCGCAGTCGCTGCGCCCCGGCATGGTGTTTTACAGCCCGAACGGCCATTGCGGCGTGGTGGTCGAAGTGCGCACGGACGGCACGGTCAAACTCATCGACGCCCACCCCGACCAGACGGTCACGCGCATCGCCTTCGGCCCCAAACTCGAAGTTCGCTCGCGCACCTTCAGCGGCGGGTTCCGCGGCTACCGCCCCGTGGTGGTCAAGGACGGCGAGGCCGTGTTCGTCACCGACAACAGCCAGTGTCCGAACTTCAGCCGCGAGCAATACGAGTTCAAGGACTACTTCGACACCCTGCAGCAAAAGATGGCGAAGGTGGTCATCGATCCGCTCGTCGCCTTCGAGAACTACATCCGCGAAGACACCTTCCAGGAAGTGCTGGACCGCGTGCAGACGGTCGAGATCGGATGGCCGGTCTGCAAGCACGAGGCCGTGCCCATTCCGCCGAACATCTACGACGCCGAGGGCGATTGGGAGGCCTACTCCTCGCCGTCGCGCGACCTGCGCCTGCGCCTGTCGATGCTCTACCTGCCGAACCAGGTCCGCCATTATATGCGGCTGTTGAAAGAGGATCCCGAGAGCCTGCAGACCACGTTTACGTCGCCGGAGGAACTCGGCCTGGCGCTGCTGGCGTTGAAGGAGAAACTGTTCGGCGAACTGAAGATCGAATACACGAACGGCAAGGGCCAGAAGGTCCCACTGACGCTCAACGACATCGAGCAGCGGCTCTTCAAGATCTCCTTCGACCCGAATCATGCGCCGGAATTGCGCTGGGGCGCATCGGGCGACGAGTTGAAGACCATGGACACCGGCTCGAAGCGCTACAGCGCCAACTACGAGCGCGAGCAGTGGTGGCGCAACCGGCTGGAGAAGAAGCAGGGCCCGATGGACTGGGACGATGACGACAATCCCCGCAAGGAGCCGCGGCACGACATCACGCCGATGATCCGCGAAGCCATCGCCGAAGAGCTGGGCAAGAGCGTGGATCAGCTGGGCGCCGCGCCTGTGGCGCGGCCGGCGGGGGATGCGGAGAAGGCCCAAACGGCGGACAGGGACAAGGGGAAGGACGGTTCCGCCGCCAAGAGCGAGGAGCAGCCGTCCGGCAAGGCGAAGGGCAAGAAGAAACGCGGGATTCTGAATCTGATTCGATAGTCGGCCGGCCTTGCCGAAGCTGGTTTTGGAGTCCGCCTCGGCAGGGCGGACCTGCTCCAGTTTGCCGGGCAGGCGCACGGCCATGCCGCTCTTCCTCTGGGACGAAGCCTTCAGCGTCAACGTGCGGGAACTCGACGACCAGCACCGTCGGCTGATCGGGCTGTTGAACGACTTGCAGAAAGCGCTTCAGGGGACCGCGCCGAAAGAGCGCTGGTGGAAGGCTCTGGAGGAATTCGGCCAGCTGACGGCCCGGAACTTCGAAACCGAAGAGCGCCTGGTGCTCCTGCATGAGGCGCCGGACTACATCGCCCACAGAGTTCACCACGACCGGTTTCTCAATCAGTTTGGGGAATACCGCGAGCAACTCGAAAGCGAGCGCGTGCGCCTGTCGCTTCCGTTCCTTGAGGACCTGGCCGATTGGTGGAGAAACCACATCGTCGATTTCGACGCCAAGTGCGGGGCGTGGTTGAATCAGAAGGGGGTTGTGTAGCGCAAATAGCCGCAGAGAACGCATAGAACGCAAAGAAGAAGTTGTCTCTCTTTGTGTTCTATGCGTTCTTTGCGGCTAATCCTGTTTCGCCCTACTCATAGGTCTGCCAATGCCCCCGCGCCCCCGCGGTGGTCGGGCCGTTGGTCGTGAACCACAGGTCGCCGGCGATCGTGCCGCGGTTTTCCTCGAACACGACGAACGCGTTTCCCCGTGTGTCGAGCGCCAGGGTCGGACGCGCCCAGGCGGTCGAGGCGCCGGTCAACGGCGTGTCGTCCAGCAGCTGGCCGGACGAGGGATCGTAAAGGCCGTAATAGACCTTCGGCCCCGCCAGATCGCGCTCATCGATCCATGCCAGGCGAAGCCGCCCTTGCGCGTCGATTGTCAGATCCGGCGAATACTGGCGCGCGGGGTTCGAGGCGATGACGATCGGCGCGTCGAAATCCGTCTGGCCCGCGCGGCGGCGCAGCAGCGTCACGTCTTCGCCGCCCGGCGTGGTCTTGTCCCCATAGGCGACCCACACGTCGTCGTTCGGCGCCACGGCGATATGCGGCGGATTGAAGAAGTCGGTCGCGTTGGCCGCGAGCAGCCGTTTCGCCACGCTCGTCGCGCCCACCGCCGCCTCGCCATAGTAGAGATCGCCCGTCGAGTTTTGCCCGCCGACCCACGTCAGGTGGCGCGTGCCGGCGCTGTCGGCGGCCAGGTCGACCACGGTGAATTCCGGCGAGTTGCCGCGCAGCGTCTTGTCGGTCATGCGCATCGAGGCCATCGACTCGCCCAGGTCGAAGTTGCCGGCGAGGCTGGAGGTCTTCAAGTAGATGTCGGAGATGTCGGGGTCGGCGTTGAAGTCGTGCCAGGCCACGCTCAGGCGGCCCGACGAGTGGGCGACGATCTTCGGCGTGTAGCCGTTGTCGCCGTAGTGAGGGGCGGAACTGGTGGTCAGGCGAAGGTCGGTCGGAGAGAACGAGCCACCGGGGGCCTGGCGGTCGGCGTAGATTTCGGTGTTGTCGATCCAGTGGCCGGCCTCGGCGCAGTGGCGGTGATCCTGCCAGGCGACCCACACCGTTCCATCGGGCGCGATGGCCAGCGAGGGGTGCCGCCCGCCGATCCGCCCGACGCCGGGGACGATCGAATCGTCGACGAGATCCGCCGCGCTCCAGCCGGCGCCGCGCCGCCACGCCTGGTGATACACGTAGTTCGGATACTCGGGGGTTGTCAGGTCCTTCCGCGTCTCGGCGAAGTAGGCGAGGTGCAGCGTGCCGCTGGAGTCGAAGGCCATGCAATGGCTGGCCGTGCGGCTCAGTTCGTATTTCCGCGCTCCGTCGGTGAACTTCGCCGGTGGGGAAAACGTTGCGGCTTCGATGACGCCGGGAGCGGCAAGGAGAACCAGCAACGCTGTATTCCAGAATCTCATCAAGGTTGTCGCTTCGTGAAGGGCTTGGGGCAGAATAATGGAGTCAGGATCATGAACAACGGGGCCTTGTTGTCATTATCCTGCCTCCATTATCCTGACAGGTGTCTTTTCCTTCCCGATATTCATTCGCTCACGGCCGCGTATTGCGCGGCGAAGGCGCTTTCGGGATAGGGCGGCAGCCAGCCGGCCGCGCCGAGGAACACCCAATACTCGCCCGCCTCCGGCAGGGTCAGCTCCAGCGACCCGCCCAGAAATTCCGCCGACGGATACGCCGCGAAGTGCCACCACCCGGTTCCGTCCGGCCCTTGCGTCGAAATCCAGCCGACGCCGACCTCATACACGATCGCCTGATCCAGCCACGCGCCATACACGTCGGGCGCCCAAGTCAACTTCACCTTCAGGCCGCCGAGGTCCTCGATCTCGACGTCCTTCGGCGTATGGGGCGTCCCGCCATAGGCGATGCCCGTCCACGGATTGAGACACGGGCGCCAATCGCCGTCCCAATACGCGTTGGAAATCCACACGTGATACGCGCCCGAATAGCCGAGCGTGAGCGTGCCGGTGGTGGCGTTCATGGGGTACGGATGCCACAACGAGCCGCCGGCGCCGCCGCCGACCCAGGCCTTCTCGTAGGCGTCCCAGGCGAATCCGAGAAACATCGCCGGGGGCAGGCTGTGATTCGACCAGCCGAGCAACGCCGAGCCGTCCTGCCGGTCTTGCACGAACTCCAGCGTCGGCGGACCTTGCCGGGGCGAGGCGTTCGGCGTCAGCGTCAACAGGTTCTTCGCCGACTCGAAGCCGCCGGTCCATCCGCCGATGACCATCGTCGCGCCGCCCGGCCCGGCGTTCGACTCGAACGGCCGCGTCTTCGAATTGATCAACAGGCCGCTGAGGAACCCCGCGTCAACCGTGGCGAAATTCACCGCCGCCGCCCCCTGATGCAGCGGGTCGGGCGGAATCTCGATCGAGCGGACGGCGGCGGTGAACGATAGGTCGGCGCCGGCGAAGAAGACGTCGTCCTCGGCGTCGATGGCGAGGTCGGCCATCCCGTTCTCGCCGGCGGCCAGGCGGTTCCATTCGCCCAGCTCGATGTGATCGTCGCCGTTTGTATTGACCAGCGCGTACACCTCGCCGGTGAAGGTCGTCCCATTCAGCGATCCCATGATTACGCGGCCGCGGCTGTCGAAGTCGAAGCCGCCGTTGTAATCGAAGCCGGTGAAGAAGCTGCCCGCGGCGGGAACGAGGGAGGGAGAGGTGAGCGGGTCCTTCACCACGAGCAAACGCCCCTGGCCGGAGCCGTCGGCGGTTTGAACGACCAGCGAGCCGCCGGCGATGCCGGCCGCGTCGGGCGCTGGGGCGACGCGGGCTTGCGAGCCGGTCCAGTCGTTGTTGACGAGCGGCGGGGCGATCAGTTCCTGGATTTCGCCGGCGTCGTTGAAGTCGCCGTCGCTGTTCCCGTCCGTGGCCAGCAGAATCGTGTCGTCGGGCGGGCCGCCGGGGGCCGAGGCGTTGTCGATCACCGCGATTTGGGTGGGGGAGAGGACCGCGAGGCCGGAGACCGCGCCGAACGGGCCGTCGGCGACGATGGCCACGTTCTTCGTCGCCAGATCGACGCGCGCCAGGCTCATGGCGCCGTAGCCGCCGACCGAGCAGTAGACGATCTGATCATTGGACGGATCGGCGCCCAACGCCCCGCCGAACGGCAGCGGCAGGGCGATGGTGTCCGACGTGAACCCGTCGGGAACCGAGATGAAACCGATGATTTGGGCGTGGGCGTTCGCCGCCGCCAGGGAGAGAAGAACCGAGCAGAGAGCCAGCAAGCGTTTCATGGGATGCCTCGCGAGATGGGATGAGCCAATAAGACCAACAAGACCTATAGGACTCATAGGACCTATGCGACCGATTCCAAGGCGCGGATGTCTAAGGCGGCGGAAAGGAAGAACAAAGCGGCGGCGAAAGAGGGACCCGACAAAAATCCCTCTTCCGGCGCGCGAAAGAGGGGGAACGGCAATGAACGCCATCCGCCTTCTCCTTGCCACCGAAGAAGAGCCACGCGGATTCACCGACAGTCCCCGGTCTTCTGGCTCGCGGATCGCTCTACCGGCCGCGCCTTCTCGGCCCCGTGGGGCCAATGGCTTCCTGCGGCTTTCGTCCCCGCTTACAGCGACGGGCTCGCGCCGGACTTGCACCGGGCTTCCCGGCCGACTGTCGGGTTCTCACTATGTCGGCGCCATCCGAGCACGAGAGGCGGCGGCTTGGCAAGCGGAATCTTGCGCCGCAAACCGCGCCAGACCCGGTCCCCGGCTATTGACGGCATTCCTCCGCGAGGCTATCACTGCGAACCAGACCACGGCGCGAAAAGGAGAGAGAACGATGGCCGAGATTCAGCCCGTCATCCGCAACGTCGAGGAGGTCCAGGGCGTGCCGTGTCCCTGCGGGTCGGCGCGGCGGATCATCACGCGCGCCGACGGAGCGCCGGCGAGTTTTCATATTGTCACGGTCAAGGCCGACAGCGAGGTCCACTACCACGCCATTCAATGCGAGATGTACCACGTGCTCGACGGCGAAGGCTTCGTCGACCTGGACGGGCGCGCGCATCCCGTCCGCCAAGGCGACACGATCTTCATCCCCGCCGGCGTGCGGCACCGTCCGCGCGGGAAGATGACCATCGTCAACGTGGTCATTCCGCCCTTCGACCCGGCTGACGAGCATACGGTGGGTTGAGTTCGTAGCGACGGCTCTAGCCGTTGCGATCAAACGCCTGAAGGCGTCACTCCAAACTTGAGAAACGCCCAAAGGCGTCACTCCGAACGTGAGAGAAACAAAACAGGGGCGGCCCGCGCCGCCCCTGTTCACGTCTCACGTCTCACGTCTCACTCATCACTCATTGCTCCTTGCCTCATTGCACCGTGGCCATGTCGATCGCTTCGTCGATGAGCATCACCGGAATGTCGTCGCGGATCGCGTAGAGGTACTTCCCATCGGCGCGCAGCAAGCCGCCGTCGATCGGCTCGGTCGCGGGGCTTCCATTACGCATCTTCGCCGCGCCGTGCTGAATGGCCGCGTTGACTCGCGCCAGCAGCGCCTCGTCGATCAGCGAGACCTTTTCCTTGGTCTCCGGGCAGCACAGAATGTCGAGCAGTTCTTGGCTGACGGCCATGGGCGTTTACCCTTTGATTCGGGAGTTTCGAAACCGACCGTCTTGCCGGGGTCGTTCAATCGGCAATCCTCAATCCTCCAGCGGCAACGGCCGCTTCAACGTCCCGTCGTCGTTCAACAGGTCGTAGGGCGTGACCACCTTGTCGATCACCAGGTTGCGCGAGTTCGGCCCGACGTTCGGCTCTTTCTCGCCGTACTCGGTTACGAGATACTCCACCCCGTCGACGTCGAACTCCTGGCCATTGTATTTCTTGGCCCAATCGTGGACGAAGTCGGTGACAAGGCTGTGGCGGTCGTGCAGCCATTCCGCGTAGCGATTGCGGGCGTCCTGCCGGTCCTTCAACCGGCTGATGAAGCCGAAGTGCGTGTCGTGGTCCTGCGCGTCCACCGCGTAGGCGCAGTCCTGGAAAATGCGATACATGGCGTTGACTTCGGCCTCAAACGTCCCGGCCGCCGGCGGGCTGATGGGCGCGGCCAGCGCGCCGCCCAGAGACTGCGTGGCCATGCCGCGCAAGGCCGTGATGGCGTTGGCGGTCGCATTGTCCGGCTTCTCCAAGGGAGGATACTCGCGAGTCACCGCCGTCCACTCGGTCGGCTCGGCCTTCTCGTCTCCTCCCGTCCAGGAAAAGACGGCTTGGCGCTGCTGCTTGGCGACGTTCATGAACTCGTCGATCTTCGACACCGCGAGATCCTCGGGCAGGTTGAGGGCCTGGCTGGCGACGTACCATTCCCACAGCAGCAGCTGCCAATAGTAAAACGT
>JAPLSS010000513.1 GCA_026398515.1 Candidatus Sumerlaeota bacterium
GTCGCAGCCCCGCAGATCGACCTGAAACGGCTTTTCCCGGGTTCGGGCCGGATCGTAGGAGGGAAGCGAGGCCAGCGCGCCTCGTCCCCAATTCGCCGGGGCGGGTCGGCGGTGAATGCCGAGCGGCAGATTGCGCACGAGGGCGTCCTCGCGTTTGAGGTCGTTCTCTGCGCGAGTTGGGGAGCTGTGTCCCCCCGCCGCTTCGGGGCCGTCGTTGGCGGGCGGTTGGGCGCTGGTCTTCTTCAAGACGTAATAGAAGGGTTTCTGTCCGCGGATAGTCACATCGCCGTTGATCCAAGGCACGAACAGGTAGGATGCCCCGCCCATCGGCTTGATCTCGTACTTGGCTTCGTTTCGTTGGTCAGGATCCCATAGATAATCCTTTGTCCAACGCCACAGCCCGGAGGTCGTTCCATCCGGATAGACGATCAGCTGGTCGAACGCGAAGTTGTTGTCAACCCACGCCTTCTGCCCCGGCCGGAAATACGGGATCTCCCTCACGAAATCCACGGTCTGCCAGGTTCCGACCAGCGCCGGATCGTTGACAAACGCCCGGCTCCATTCCCGCGGCGTCTGTTGGGAACGCGCATCCGTCAACGCCACGATAGCCAGGCCGACCGTGACGGCCGCGGCCAGAATCGACCAACGAAGCGGGGTTGTGCGGAATCGAGCGATCATCAAGATTCTCCTCTTAATCTGGGATGCGTCCTCGAGGACGCCGGCCAATGCCGGTTGGCGCCAAGGACCGGACATCATCTCTGCCAGATGAACGATTGTGCCCCCATACTCGGATGCTTCCTTCGGTCCCAAGCGAGAGAGCGCCAGCGCGTCGCATGCCAGTTCGCGATCGACGCGCAGGCGATGAAACGCCAGCCAGACCAGAGGGTTGAACCAATGCGCGGCCTGCAGCAGCGTCAACAGCCAGTTGACCGCGATGTCCTGGCGCTTCAAATGGGCCAGCTCGTGGATGAACACGTGGCGCAGCCGCTCGGGGCCGAGCCGCTTCGCCATCCCCTCGGGCAGGAGCAAGCGCGGCCGCAAGGCGCCCAGCAGCGCCGGGGACTTCGCCCTGGGCGTTTCTACGACAGCCAAGTACGTCCGAATCCCCATTTCGGTTTTGCAGTCTTCCAAGAGGTCCAGCGTCGCGGAATCCGTTGCGGGACGGCGTCGAACGACCGCCGCGCCCAGCGCGAAACTTTGCGCCGCCGCGCAAGCCAGCAGACTCAAGGCCCCAAGCCCCCACGCAAGGGCCAGCCAGCGGACCCAGTGAATGGACCCCGAAGGCGGGCCTGCGGCAGTTCTCAGAGCATAGGGAAGGACGGGGCCAGGAACTGGCTCGGCCGTCGGCGCGGGTTCTTCTGTTGGCGAGGCGCTGAGAGGCGCTGCATCGGGGAAGCGCGTAGTTGCAGCCTCCGCCGGAATGCCCTGCTGCGCCATTCGAGCGCCGCCCGCGCCGGGCCACCGCGTGGGCGCCAGATTGAACAGGCTCCATCGGCTCTCGGGCGCCGAAGGCAAAGCCAGCCGCGCCGCCACCAGCAGCCAAAGCCAACATCGCCATCGCGGCCCCAGCCGCTCACCCAACCCCCATTGGATCGCAAAGACAAGACAGGCCAAGACGCCGGCCTGCGCCGACGCCCGCCCCACCCATGCGAGAAATGCGGACGTTTGCTCCGGAGTGGGAACCATGTCATTTTCCTTTCCTGTCCAGAATGCGCTTCAGTTCTTCGGTCTCCTTCTTCGACAGCCGGCTTTCTTCCAGGAAATGCGCCAGCATCGGCGTGAGCGCTCCGCCGTAAACGCGTTCAAGGAACGAACGGCTTTCGGCGCGGACGCACGCGACCTCCTCCACCAGCGGGTAGTAGCGATACGCCCGCCCTTCCTTCTCGAACCCCAGCGCGCCCTTTTTCACCAGGCGGTTCAGCAGGGTCATGATGGTCTTCGGCTTCCAGGAGGTGGTTTCGGAGAGTGCCTCGACGACTTCGTTGGCGGTGATGGGCGAGCGCGCCCAGACCGCCTTCATCGCCAGCCACTCGGCATCGGAAATGTTGGGGATGCTCTTCATGAATAGGCCCTTCCCTTACATTTGTAAGAGGCAGAGTCTTACAAGTGTAATCGTGCTGTCAAGAGAAAAACGCGCGTGACGATTGGCGGCTGGGGTTCTATCTTGGGAAGTGAGCGCTCGGCTGTCGCGTTGGCGCTCGGTCTTTTCTTTCGCAGTTCATCTTTGTGGAGCGGAGCAGGCCGATGAACGTCTGGCGATTCGCTCTTGCCGCGCTGTTGCCCGTGGCTCTCCTGGCCGAGGGGTGTTCGGGCGGCAAAGGAGCCGTGGCGGGAACCTATCTCATGGAAGGCGTTCAGTCGTATCTGGTCCTGGAGTCCAAAGGCTCCATGCTGACGGTGACCGACGCCCGGGATTCTACGTATGAATACCGCGTGACGGGAGACGGGACGCGGCTGTTGGTGGAATTCAGGACCAAGCCGGAAAACCTGCGCACAGCAGGCCCGCAAGGCTCCGCTCCCAACACCTCGTGGGACGGGTTCTACGAGTTGACGCCTTCGACCGCGATTCCCGGCGACTGGGACTTGGTGCGGTGTCACGGTTTTGACTGGTGGAAGGCTGCGCCGCCGCGCGAGACGATCGCGCCGCTGCCGCAGCCCATCGCCTCTTTTCTCCATCGGATCGACGACGCGCGGATCCCCACGTTGATGAAACTGGCGAGCGGAGATCGCGAGCACCGCGATCCGCCGAAAGCCGCCGCCCTGGCCAAGGCGCTGCTCAATGGCCATCCCGACGATCCGTACGTGCGCATCCTCTATCTGGAAACGATTCTCCTCAACAGCGAGGTCGGCGAGTGCGAACGGCGCGCCGCCGAATGGAAGCCGGCGTTTCTCGCTTCGGCGATCCCCTTCATCCAGGAGGCGCCGGGGTGGATCGACGCCGACCTGGCGGCCAACCGCGCGATCGTCGAGGGACGCAACGCCCGGCCGCGCCTGGTGGAGATGTGGAAGTCCGACTTGACCCATTGGCTGGAGGTCCCGGCGCAGCTCCTGGATTGCGACACATTCGCCGACCCCAGCGCCCTGCTGCTCCGTTACGTCAGCGTCCCCAACTTGTTGGTCGCTCAGATTTCGGGGAAAGTGGCGCACGTCGCCGCGGTGATGATGATGATCCAGGGACGACGCGACGAGGCGCTCCGGCTGGGCGTATCCTATTATCATATCGCCCGGCTGATGAACGAGAACGGGACGCTAATTCAGCGGTTGATCGGCATGGCGATGCGCTCCGTCACGCTGAAGACCCTTCAAATCTACGCGCTGAACTGCTGCGAGACGCCGGAGGAGTTTCAGCGCTTTTGGGACCAGTTCGCCAAGGTGGAGCCACGGCCGCTGGAATACTCAAGCGCGGAGTTCATCCGGTACGAGGCGATCGGCTTGGCGGTAAGAGGGAGCGACCAGTACGCCACCGCCGACGACACGGCTTCCGTTCGTCAGCGGACGGCGAATGCCAGCGCCGCCTTGCTACGCATGACGGCGGCGGCCAAACGCCATTTCATCGAATTCGGGGCATTTCCCGCGAACGAAAGGGAATTCACTCCCCTTCTGCCGGAGGGGCCGCCACCCGATCCGTTCGGCGGCCAACCCCTGCGGTTTAGTGCCGGCGTCGAGCCATTCGTTTGCTATAGCGTCGGACCGGATGAGACGGACAACTCCGGGGCGATTTCCTACGATCCGACCAATGGCACGCGCAGCGCCGGCGACATCTTGGTCAAGGTCCCCAGCCAGCGCGAATTTGCCTTTCCCCGCGAAGGGACGAAGGCCGCCAGCCCCGACGATTTCCGCCGGCAATACCCCAACGGATTGCCATCCGACCCACTCGCCTCAACGCGCGGGCGGGGCCTCTGGATCACGGAAACAACGCCGGTCTGCGTGTATAGTTTTGGACCGGATGTCGACGAAATGAGAACGAACGTCGCTCGCCCGGATGTCCTCTACGATCCAACCAACGGCATCAACAGCCGCGGGGACCTGTGGATTCAGATTCCCGAGCGCTGAGGCCGCACGTTTGGAGCGACGCCTTTAGGCGTTGTCGCCGAGAGAACGCCTGAAGACCGCATGGCGGCATAGGTTTTGCCGGATCAATCCAAAGCAGGGCCGATCGACGAATCTGCGCAAAACCTATGCCGCCATAGCAGACGTCGCTGTGAACTCGACAGGGGCTACGGCTTCAGCTCGCCCATGCGGTCCCAGTCGGCGAGATTGGCATTGGGCGTCTCGGCCAGGACCGCCAGGCCGAAGGTCAGAATGCGGCAGCCTTCGTGGACGTGGCCGCCCATGGCCTTGTCGGCGTTGGAAAAGGTCACGTGGGCGTGGACCCGCCCGTCGAGCACCGCGCCGGTGATCGTCAGGATGTCCAGCGCCTCTTCGCCCTCGAAGAGCGTCTCGCCCGGCGGCAGCTGGGTGGTTTTGACCACGTGGACGCGGTAACTCTTGAGCGATCCCGCCCCGCCGACGAAGACGCCGTTGCGCACGCCCTGCTCGCGCACGGCCGCCTCCAGCGCTCGAAGCAAGTCCTCGCCGGCGTTCATGCGGATCGCGATCAATCGGCTGACGGCGGAACTTCGTGCGATCATGACAACGCCTCCCTGCGCGCGGACCTGCGCGCTCTGGCGGATGGGGCCGGGATCGAACCCACGCCCTTTGCATGGAAGGAACAGCTAGCATACGCCCCCGCCAATGGCAATCCCAATGCTTTCCAAATCACCGCCGCCTGACTCTTCCGTCTCTCATCGCCCTCCGGCGAAGCGCGCGACCTTCCCGTCTTTCGTCGCCAGGCAGGGCCGTCCGTCCGCCGCCGCCAGACCGTCGCAGGCCGGCGGGGCGTCGAGTTGGATCTCGGCCGGCTTCCTGCCGTCGGTTCCTGCGTGGGTTCCTCTTCGGCGCCGCTTTGGGAACCCACGGAAATCCAACGATATCCACATGCAAACCCCCGAAGGGGCGGGGCCCGATGGAAGATCGGGGCGTTTTCAAACGAACGGGAAAAAGGTTTGCCTTTCAAGAACTTCGCGATTAGACTATACATAAGTTTTGGCGTTTGACGAAAGGCGCCACCCGTGAACGCGCTTCCGTCCTATCGACGGCCCGGCGGCCCCCCGAGACGTTCTCGGGCATTTTGGGGACGTTCCACCAATTACTCGATCCATTTCACGGACAGTCTGCCCATTGTTTGGGGATTGGGCAGACTATCCGTGGAGTTTCCGGCGGCGCGTCCCTCGCGGAGCGCGTGTCAGACCGTCGTGGGTTCGCCGAGAGCAAGCAGCAGGGCCTAGATTGACTCTGGGACGGAAATTGGGTAGACCGTCCCCGAAATTTATGTCTAACGTTCGGTTAACAAGTGGTCGCTGTGGCAGCCCATCTGCTGCGCCGGCGCTGAGGAAGAGAAGGACAGACAGCGGATCTCCATCCACGAGTGAATGCACGCCATGCGACTGTATCTGATCAATCCCTCGAACTCGCTTGTCAGCATCGTTCGAGTCAGAGAGAGCCACTGGAACCGGTACCGCGTGTGGAAGCCGCTCAGCCTCATGGCTCTTGCGGGCCTGACCCCGCCGGAGGCGTGGGACATCACGATCGTGGACGAGAACCTCGGCGCGCCGGACTATCCGGCCATGCCGCGGCCGGACCTGGTGGGCATTACTGCGTTCACCTCGCAGGCGCCCCGCGCCTATGAAGTGGCCGCTCACTTCCGGCGCCTCGGGGCGCCCGTCGTCATGGGCGGCATCCATGCCACCATGTGCCTGGACGAGGTCATGGAGCATGTGGATTCGGTCGTCACGTGGGAGGCCGAGGGCGTCTGGCCGCAGGTCCTGGAGGACGCCCGGCATGGCTGCCTGAAACGCCGGTATGACGGAGGGCTCGCCAAGATAGGCGATATCCCTCCCGCCCGTCATGATCTGCTGCCGGCGCGATATGCCTTCGGAGCGGTTCAAACCACGCGAGGCTGTCCTTTGAACTGTAGCTTTTGCAGCGTGACGGCGTTCAACGGGGCCCACTACCGCCAGCGACCCATCGCGGATGTCGTGCGGGAATTCCAGTTGATCCGCGAGAAACGCGTTCTCGTGGTGGACGACAACCTCGTCGGCACGCGCCCTGAGCACATCGCCCGGGCCAAGGACCTGTTTCGCGCCATGGCGCGGGCGAACCTGAAGAAGGAATGGGTTGCCCAAGCCACCATCAATTTCGCCGATGACGAGGAACTCCTGGCCCTGGCGGCAAAGGCCGGATGTAGGGGCGTTTTTATCGGCTTTGAGTCCCCCACGCCGGAAGGGCTTCGGGAACTCGGCAAGAAGTCCAACCTTCTGAAGGGCCGGGATTTCCGCGCCTCCGTGCGGTCCATCCAGCGGCACAAGATCCTGGTCGTGGGTTCCTTTATCCTCGGTTTGGACGTCGATGAACCGGGCATCGGCAAACGGATCGCCGAGGCGGCCACCCAGTACGGCGTGGACATTCTCAACGCGCTATTTCTGACGCCGCTGCCCGGCACGCGCCTGTGGGACCAGATGAGATCGGCGGGCCGCATCGTTCTCGACGCGTTCCCGGAGGATTGGAAATACTACACTCTGACCTTTCCGGTGGCCCGGTATAAGCATTTATCTCCGGACGGTGTCATCGAAGAGATGATCTCCTGCGACCGGAGCTTCTATTCGATGCCGCGCATTCTACGCCGGATGTGGGGCAATCTGTGGGGACGCCGCCAGTTGCTGATCAGTCTCGTGGGCAATCTCTCCTACCGGAATAACCTGCGGCTGAATCGCAAGGCATACGCCGACTTCAATCGTCAACGGGGCCAAGGGCAGGATTCGGTATGATTTCAGGCTTTGCCCTGATCCGCGACGTTAGACGTTGAACTGGAGAGGCCGGCGACTGCGGGAGGCTTTCCTTGGGCGCGGCCTGCTCGGACGGGCGAGCGCGTGGATGGCGCCGTCCGATTCCGACGGGATGGGCGCGGGGCGACCCATTTGACGAGCAGCCCGGCGAAATGGACGGCATGGACAATATGGACGCAATGGACGGCCGTTCCAGACCGGCGGGGCGGGGAGATGGACGGCGTGGACGAGATGGACGTAATGGACGGCCGTCTCATGCCGGCGGGGCGGCGAGTTGGACCTCAGCTGGTTTCCTGCCGTCGACGGCGGAGGCGGCCCATGGGACGCCTACGCCTTTGCCCTCGTAGGCGGCTTCGTACGACTCGACCGGGTTGTCGGGCGGGAAGAAGGCCGGCGCGCCGGCCACGAAGACGACATCGCCCGCCAGGGACATCGCCTTTGCCGGTCAGGAGGATGTCGGCGCTCCACTTGCCGACGGGCGTCGCCGTTGGCTCCAGTGTCAGATTCTCTTCGGTTGGGCCTTCTGCGTTCGCGCCGGGGACGCCTTTCCGCGCCGCCGGCTTCGCATTGGACGGACCGGACGGACTGGACGAAGTGGACGGGGGGGAGGAGTGAGGCAGGTCCTCCGACGCGGGGGCGGCGACGGCGGCGGCCTTGGCGCTGGTCTCGCCTCTTCGTGCCGCCCATAGCGATGTTGAGCGTGACGCGCTTGACGCCGAGGGCCAGGGGCGGGCCGCGGCATATCAGCTGCAATCGTCGCTGGCGGAGTTCGGCAAACTCTCGGCACAGGGGCCAAAGGCGAAGGGGATCAAGATAGCTCAGGCGCAATGATTGCAGTGGTGGGTGGGGCGGGGATCGAACCCACGACCTTCGGCTTGTAAGGCCGACGCTCTCCCAGCTAAGCTACCCACCCACAGACACGGATAGATCGTAAGGGGTCGCGGCGCGAGAAGCAAGGGGAAGCATGGGGCGATTGCCGATTGCCGATTTGCGATTGCCGATTGAACGACGAAACGGCGTTTCACGTTTCGGTCTCTTGCCTCCGGTTCCCCCCGAACGAGAAACTCGAAACTAAGGAACGTGAAACGCTGTGTCCGGCCTTGTGCCTCTGCCTCGCCCTTAACGAGAAACTTGAAACAAGGAACTCGAAACGCCGTGTCGTTCAATCGGCAATCGACAATCGGCAATTCCCCCGTCCTTCCTTCTTTACAATCGCCCCGTTCCTTCAAATGATACGCGCATGGACATCCACGACATGCGCCCCGATCCCGAGGACGAGACGTTGCGCCCGGCGCGGTTCGACGATTTCGTCGGCCAGGAGCAGGCCCGAGAGAACCTGCGCCTGTTCGTGCAGGCCGCCGTCAAGCGCGCCGAGCCGCTCGATCACACGCTCCTGTACGGGCCGCCGGGCTTGGGCAAGACGACCCTGGCGCTGCTGGTGGCGAACGAGATGGGCGCGCGGGCCAAGCTGACCACCGGGCCGGTGATCGAGCGCAAGGACGAATTGGCGGCGAT
Organism: Candidatus Sumerlaeota bacterium; assembly: GCA_026398515.1. Taxonomy (GTDB): domain Bacteria; phylum Sumerlaeota; class Sumerlaeia; order JAPLSS01; family JAPLSS01; genus JAPLSS01. The sequence goes on from JAPLSS010000513.1 coordinate 8,400, forward strand.
CCTGACGGACTTGAACGAAGGCGACGTCCTGTTCATCGACGAAATCCACCGTCTCAGCCGCCTGGTCGAGGAGTTGCTCTACCCGGCGATGGAGGATTTCAAGATCGACGTGATGATCGGCGAGGGGCCGCACGCGAAATCGATCCGCCTCGACCTGCCGCGCTTCACCCTGGTCGGCGCCACGACCCGCCTGGGCATGGTGACCGGCCCGCTGCGCTCGCGCTTCGGCATCGTGGAGCGGCTGGACTTCTACGGGGTCGAGGAGATGGAGGCGATCGTGCGGCGCTCGGCGCGCATCCTCAACGTGCAGGTCGACGACGGCGGGCGGCGCCAGATCGCCGAGCGCGCCCGCGGCACGCCGCGGTTCGCCAACCGCATGCTGCGGCGCGTTCGGGATTATGCGCAGGTGCGCGCCGACGGGATCGTCAGCGCCGGGGTGGCCGACGAGGCGTTGACGATGTTCGGCATCGACCATCTGGGCCTCGATCCGACCGATACGAATTACCTGCGGGCGCTCATGGAGAAGTTCGGCGGCGGCCCGGTGGGGTTGAACACCATGGCCGTGGCGCTGAGCGAAGACGAGGACACGCTGCAAGACGTCATCGAGCCGTTCCTGATCCAGGTCGGGTTCCTGAACCGCACGCCGCGCGGCCGCATGGCCACGCCGCAGGCGTATGCGCACCTGGGGCTGGATTTGCCGAGGAATGGGGCGCAGCAGGAGTTCCTATAGGCGGGGCCTGCCGGACTTGATGGACGGTGGTGGGCCGCTACGACCTGAAGTTCGCGTTACGGACTTGGGGTCCGAAGCATCGATGGCCAAACGATTTCCCCATGTCCTCGCCGCGCCGCTTCCGGAGGCGCGGATTTGGACGCTGAAGATGGCGCCCGAGGAGATCGGCTACGTGAACTGCATCTTCGAGGCCTATGAGGGGTTGGGGATCTTTCGAACCGCGGATCAGCGCCGCGGACTGGTCGAGGTCTGGGTGATGCCGGGATTTGAAGACGACTTTCAAGCGGTTCTGGCGGGCCTGCGCCGCGAGGTCGTCATGGAGATCGTGAAAGCAGGCGGCGCTTGCGCCGCCGAGGAACAGGAGCGTGCCGTCGATGGCGCCCTTGGCTCCTAAACGCCCGTCGCGCGCGTTGGGCCCCTCCTCCACGCCGGGGCAGCGCGTGGTGGGCTGGCTGTTTCTGGTGTCCATCGCGTTGCTGACGTACGGGATGACGCCCCTGACGTTCAATCTCGACGAGATCAAGGTCAGCATTCTCTTCTGCGTGATGCCGATTCTCCTCTGGGCGTATTTCTTTTTCTACGCCAAGGGCGACTGCCCCGCCGCGCCCGCCCCGCTGAATCTCCTCTTGTGGCTGTACCTGGCGGTCATGCTCGTGTCGACCCTCCACATGCAGTACCGGTACATCGGCTGGTATATGACCGGCTTCACTCTGGCCTGCGTCGGCTGTTACTACGGCCCGATCGGCTTCGTGCGCCGCCGCGATGACTTGGAGCGGCTGGCCTTTGCGCTGGTCCTCATCTGCTTTGGCACGCTGGTGTTCGGCTACCTCCACCGGCTGGGCTTCTTCAACTTCTTGCTGGACGTGTTCTACGGAGGCCAAGGCCCGCGGCTGGAGCCGCGCGGCAATCCCCCGTACCTGTATTCGCCGCCGATGCACAACCTGATCTACACGCTGGCCACCGCCAGCACCGAGATGCTGTCGACGATTCTGAACCGCGACTTCTTCTCGGGCTATCTGAACATGATGGTCCCGGTGGCGCTGGGGCTGGCCATCGCCACCGATTCGCCGCTGGTGCGCACGATCTGCCTGCTGACCGTCGGCTTTGGCGATCTGGCCATCTTCCTGGCGATGTCGAAGAACGACTACGTCGTCATGGTGTTCACGCCGATTGTCTTCTTCGCCCTGTACCAGTATTTTGTCCGCTACAAGACGATCCGCGTGCCGTATTGGTGGATCTGGGTCCTCGGGGTGGTGGTCACGTTCTCCACGATCGCCTTTCTGCGCTGGTCGCTGTTCTCCGACAAGTTGAAGTTGTTCACGCCCGAGGAGTTGGGGCGCAACTTGGAGGCCCGTTACATCATCTGGGGCGGATCGTGGAAGATGTTTTTGCACAACCCGATCCTCGGCGGCGGCCCCGGCAGCTTCCGCATCTATTTCGCCCGCTACCGCCATCCCGACTTCCTGCTCAACGACATCTCGACGGTCACGTTGTCCTCGCACAACCTGTTTCTTGACTACCTGTGCGAGACCGGCATCGTCGGCTTCGTCAGCGTGGTCGGGTTCCTGGGCGCCGTGTTGTTTTACGTCCTGCGGCAGACGGTGAGCGGCGACGACCGCCGATTGCGCGCGCTGATGGCGGGCCTGTTCTGCGCCATCCTGGCGATCCTGCTCGACAGCGCCACCAGCCCCCACACGCGCTGGGCCATCCTGGGCTCCAACATGTGGGCGATGCTCGGCGTCGGCGTGGCGGGGGCCAACATCGCCCGTCTGCGCCGCGGCGAAGAGGCGCTGCCGCGCTGGTCATCCGCGCTGCGGCAGGCCCGGGGCCGGGCGATCGCCGGCTTTGGCGCCGCGGCGCTCCTGTTCGCCTGCTGGATTCCCAGCTGCGTCTATGGCGTGCGCTACTTCGCCGCCTCGGTGGAGAACAACAAGGGGCTGGTGTACCTGAACCTGCCGCCGGACAAGGGATGGATGGAGCGCGCCACCGGCTTCTTCGAGCGCGCCATCCAATTGAACCCGACCTTCGTAACGAGCTACTACAAATTGGCCAGCGTCTACCACGTTCTGTCGCAAACGGACGAAGAGCGCGCCAAGGAGTGGCTGCAGAAGTCCCTCGATACGTATGAAAGACTCGCGCGGCTTTCGCCCGACTATTCGGAAATCCATTTCAACCTGGGGATTGTTTACGAGACCTTTGCTCATAGCGCGAGCCAAGAGGCCGCCTCCGCGCCGGAGCCCGAGGACCGGCTGAAGGCGGAAGAAGAGGAGCGCCATTATCTCGAACTGGCGTGCGCCGAATACGACGAAGCCGCGCGCCAATCCAGCAAGCTGTCCACCCAACGTGCCGCCGCGTTGGCCCACCAGCGCCTGAGCCTGGTTTCGCTAAGCCTGTTCGTCGATCGTAAACAGCAGAACGACCAGGCGCTCTACGACGAAGCGCGCGCCGAATTGCAGAAGGCGCTGGAGATTGACGAGCGTCTGCTGAAGTACGATCCGAAGCGGCCCGACGTCAAAGCCTCTCCGAAGGACGGCGGCGATCCCGGTCTGCAAATGACGCTCAAGGATTACGGAATCCTGTTGGAGCGGGCCGGCCGGGACGAGGACGCCGCCGAGGCGCTCCACCGCTACCTGTTGCGCAATCCCGGGGACAAGGAGGCCTCCGACGCGTTGGCGCGGGCGCTGAACTCGGCCAAGGACCGGCGGAAGGTCGAGAGCACCCTGGAGGACTTGATTTCCTCCAATCCGTTGCGCATCGATTACCGCATCTATCGGTTTACGATCGAAATGTCGGAAAGGCGCTGGCAGGACGCCTGGGGCGACGTCCAGAAAAGCCTCAAACTCGTCCCGGACGAACCGCGTTCGCTGCTGGCGGCGGGCCAGATCCTCCTCCGGCTCGGGCGCCCCGCGGAAGCGCGCGCCTACCTGGAGCGACTGGCGTCGAAGCCGCCGGAGACGCGCGAATCCAAGCAGGCCGCCCAGATCCTACAGAGCTTGACCAGCGCGACCTTGCAGCAAGGACCGACGACCTTGACCCTGCCGCGGAACGCGGCCACCGCGACGTTGGAGCCGAAGAAGACCAGTCCGACCTTGCCGCAGAGCCCCGCGAAATGAACCCGGCCTCCTACAACGCGGCCGACTATGCCCGCGACGTCCTCGTCTACGGCGGCGGCGTGGCGTTGGCGCTTATCGCGCTCTTCCTCTTCATGAAGATCATGAAAGCCTCGGCCACGCGCCGCGTGCGCAATGCGCGCGCGGCGAGCATGACGTTCGACGACCTGGAGCGCATGCGCCGCACGGGGTTGATCTACGACGAGGAGTATAAGTTGGCCAAGGCGCGCATCGCCGAGCGCGTGGTGGAAGAGTCGCTGCCTAAAGTCTCGCAGCCCGCCGAGACGGCGCTCGAACGGGCGCTGGAGGAGTTGCCGCAGGAGCCAAACCCGCCGCGAGCCGCGCCGCCCGCAGCCGCGCCGCCGAAACAGGCGGCCACGCCGCGGAAACAAGCAGCCGCGCCCGCCACGCCTTCCACGGCGCCGGCGACTCGCCCAAAGCCGCCGGCTCCGGAAGCGCCTCCCGCGCCCCCTCGTCCCGCCGCCCCGATGCCTCCCACGGTAGCGCCTTCTCCCGCCGCGCCGAAACGCGCGGCATTGTCCGCGCCGTCCGCGCCGTTCGACCTGGAGAAACTGCGCGCGGCGGGCCAGATCGACGAGGCGGAATACCGGCGCCTGAAAGCCTACTTCGAACGCAAGCAGGGCGGAAAGTAAGGGGCGTCGCGGCGCCCGGAAACGGATGAGAAGTAGGCCAGTCTTGCCGAGGCTGGCTTTGTTGGTTGGGCTGAGCGGCATCCAGTCCACCCCGGCAGGGAGGACCTACTTGATTTTCGGAGCAGCCGCTCATGGCCCTTCGGGTCGCCCGGAAAGGGCCGAACCTCTTTTTCGGCAGAGCCACTCATGGCCCTTCGGGCCTCCTCGAAAGGATGAAAATCTAGGCGCCTTGAGTTCGTAGTCGCGCCTTTAGGCGGTCCTGCAATTGCCGTGCTGGGGCCGTCTGCCGGAAGACCGCCTAAAGGCGGGACTACGAACTCAAACGACGCATTTTCGGGAGAGTTAGGCGCTATTGGAGAACCCCCGGATCGTGTCTGTTGATCTCAACCGCTATCTGCTGCAGGCGCCCTTGGAATCCGCCTTCACCGTACTTGCTCGTGTAGTCCAAAATCTTCCTGGCAATTTGGCGAGATGGGATCTCCAGAGACTGGCCGACAAGGTGCGCTTGGAGCAGTCTCAACAGATCCTGGAATCCTCCCTGTCCCACTATTTCCTTTGCAATACGCGAAGCCGTCTCCATTTCTACAGCAATTTGCATCGGGTACATAGGTCACGGTTCCTTTCTGAAGAAGAGGATTTTCTCGTCCTGTATGACATTGTACAGCCCAAACACGATCTTCGGCAGCTCCCGTGTAAAAGATAATCCGGCCTCTTTCGCCCAGCAAATGAAATCGTTCGTTGTGTAGGCTTCTTTCTTCTCAACCGTCACGTTCCCTATGACGATGACAGCCATCCGTCCGGGTTTGAGAATCATAGAGATCGTGTGAAACGCGCTCTTCATGTCTGCTTCATACCTAGAGAGACGTTCGTTTAGACCTCTCCCTGCGACGCCGATAAAGTCCTCACGGAGCGCACGCAGGTTCCACCCCATAGCTTCCAGGGCATGACGGTCGTTCTTCACGTAATCCAGAGCAATGGAATAGGGGGGAGAGGTCACCACCAAGTCGGCGCGAGTCCCCATAGTCTCCTCAGATGGGGCTCTGACGTCTTCTCTTCGGGCCACCACATGACCAAACGAAAGGTCAAAATCCTTCTTGGCTCTCGCCATCGCTTGAATGGACTCAAGCATCGCCGCAAGATTACGGGGAAAGGTGGCCTCAGGATCCCTGTGCCGGTTTGCCTCGTCGCTCAGCGATATCATACGTGCTACTTCGAGAAATTCGTTCACCACAGAATTGCCGCTTTGGACGGTTTCGCGGAACGGATTCCGACTGGCGATGATTTTTGATGTGAGATCGGAGATCTCACTGAGATGAGCCCATGCTTGCGTCTTAACGCTATTCAGCATCACGCAGAGCGGAGAGATGTCGATCGCGAGAACATTCAGACCAAGCATCTCCGCCTCAAGCGCCGCCGTCCCGCTGCCCGCGAAGGGTTCGAATAAGACCCATCCGGGCCTTGCGCCAGCGATGTTCATCAGAGCTCTCACCATTTGTGGATGGAATTTGCCCTTGTAGGGATAGATCCAGTGAGTCAGGTATTGATTCACAGATCTTGTTCGATTGTACTCTCCTCCTTGATAGCGCGGGCGTATCAAGCGTACATAGTGTGTTTCCTTGCCATTGACTTCCGCCACGTACGCGGCACGCTCAACAACGACCTGTTCCTCCCCGTTTCCGCTGACATTGAGGGTCCAGGGATCGGAGTTGTCCCAGCGAACTCGCGATGCGTGGAAGCCTTTCTCAAGTTCCTCACGGGCGAGGGAGTGCTCGTAAATGAACTGGACATTTCGAGGGATTTTGATTTGCATTCCGAAACAGCCTTTCTGAGGCGTCGTCTCGTCTACCTGTACCAGAAAGGGCGAAGGGGTACAACTTTTTTTTGTCCGTATTTTCACTCAGAGGGCAGTCCGACTCTGATCATCCATTCCACGTGGGAACCGTCAACCAGAAACCGGAAACTCGAAACCCTCTTCCCCCCCATGCCCATCGATCGCCGACAAGCCTGCGGACTGCGAATCGGCTTCGCCGAATGGGCCCCGACGTACGACCGCGAAACGCTGGGGCCGATGCGCTGGACCGCGCCCCGCGAGGTGGCGCGCCTGCTGCGCCCGTTCCTGCGCGACGGCGACCGCGTGCTCGATCTCGGCTGCGGCACGGGGCAGACGCCGGCGCAATTCCATCCGTTGGCGCTGCGCTGGACGGGCGCGGACCTGTCGGCCGCCATGCTGCGCCACGCCCGGGCGCGCGGCGTTTACGAGTCGTTGCGGCGCATGAACGTCGACCGGCGCCGTTGGCCGTTCGCCGCCGCGGCCTTCGATGCGGTCGCGGCCAGCGGCGTCTTTGAATTCACCGCACAGTTAGACCACGCCTTGCGGGAGATCCGGCGCATCTTGCGTCCGGGTGGCCGCCTGGCTTTCACCGTCGAAACCCCGGCCCAACGCGGCTCCCCGTTCGAGGTCTTTGACAGCTCGGCCTACCATTACATCCGCTATCGCTACGGCGCTTCGCGCGTTGCGGCGCTCCTGGGCCGAGGCGGTTTCCACGCGATTCGTCGGCGGGAGTTTACGGCCTATCGAAACGAGGACCAGGCGCGGACGCGGTACGTGGGTTTTCTAGTGGAAAAGCCGGAGCACGCCTGATAGAAGAAATTGTTAAGAAGTGAAGGAGAATGGCGCTTTGCCCATTCTGGACGTGTGGGGTGATTTGTTCCTTTTTGGCTAAATGGATTTTAGTCCAGTACGCGGAGATGACGATACAGTGTGAAGATGCGGATCAGGCTCGGTGAGCCGACCGCGCGACGGCGCCCGACTGACCTAAGGCAGCGGAGTTACATCCCAACGGGAGAGCGGTCCTTCGTCGTCGAACGAACCGTGCAAAAGCCGGACTTTCTGCCGCCAATGATCTCAAGAGAGGTTGAAGGGCCATGGATGCCAATCGATTGCAGCAGTTCCTCGCCCGGCTTCAGGACGAGAATCCCACGGTTCGCCGCGCCACGGCGTTGTTACTGGGGCGCGAGAAGCCGGAGGGCGTCGTCGGCGCGCTGGCCAAATCCCTGCGCGATCCGGTCTGGCAGGTGCGCCACGCCGCCGCCACCGCCCTCGGCCAAATCGGCGAGGAACGCGCGTTCGACCCGCTGCTCCAACGGCTCGGCGCCAAGGAAAGCAACGCGCGCGCGGCGGTGTTGGAAACCCTGTCCCGAGCGCCGTCGGCCGAGGCGGAATCAACCAAGACCGGCAAGTCCGCCCACGCCGCCGGCGGCCCCAGCCGCGGCGACGTCGAGGACAACGCCGAAACCCGCCGGGCGATCGCATTGGCCATTGCGCGCATCCGGCCCGACCTGGTCGAAGAGCCGCTCTGCCAGGCGCTTAACGTCGACGCCCCCAGCGTAAAGATCGCCGCCATGTCCGGGCTGGCCAGCCTCGGCGCTCCGGAGGCGGCCGAGTGGATTCTGCCGCTGTGCGATCACCCCGAGCTGCAAGTGAGCAAGGCCGCGGTGGTGGCGCTGGGGATACTGCGGGCGACCGTGGCCGCGCCAAAGCTGATGGAACTGTGCCAGTCGCCCCACGCGGCGCTGCGGTGCGAAGCGGTGATCGCGCTCAACCACCTGAAAGTCGAGGAGGCGTACGTGACGCTTGTCGGGCGGCTAAAGGACCCCGACATCAAGGTCCGCGCGGCCGCCGCGCTGGCGGTGGGCAACACGCGGCGCGCCGAAGCCGTCGAAGCGCTCTTGCCCCTGCTGGAAGACGAATCCGCGGACGTGCGCGCGGCGGCGTGCCAGGCGCTGGTGACGCTCAAAGCGGTCGGCCACGCCGACGCCCTGGCGCCGTTGCTGTTGGACGAAACCACGGAGGTCCGCAACGCGGCGGCGCTGTCGTATTATCGGTTGGTGGGATGAGCCACAGGGCGTGGTTCCTTGGCACGGAGGAAGCGCGGCTTGACTTCGGGCGGTTTGTAGGAGAGCATTCAAGTTAGGGACGTCAAGTGCGAGGAGCGTGAGAATGCCGGTCGAAGCGCAAGCGGCTTTCCGGGTGCGAAAGAGGAAACTGGCGAGTCTGGTGCGAGAGCATTTGGCGCTCAAAGACGAGCCATTGCTTCTGGCTGCCTACTATGTTCCAAGGCGGAAGCCTAAGGACATTTTCGTCTTTGAACTAATAGAGAACTTCGGAGACAATACGGTAAGCCCGGCGAGGGAGTTCTTCGAGGTCACTTTTAGCTCCTCCAAGGACATTCCTCTAGAGCCCGGTCAGCAGGTGCATCTTGTAATGACCAATCCCGAGGAGATGGAGGTCGCTCTTCAAGAGGGGTGGAAGAATGCCCAGGAGTTGAAGGAGGCCAAGAGGAAAGGGAAGTTCTGGGTTCTGCACCAGGATGCCAGGGCCTTTGACGTGTTGGGGAAAATCGCCGCATGAAGTCTGCGAAAGCGGTCATGAAGGCGCCCCCGAATCTGTGGCTGCGCCAGGCGGGTTCCGATCTGGCGTGCGGGAAACTCTGCGCACAATTGTCACGCCATCTCCAAGTACCAGCAAACCGTGGAGAAATCGATCAAAGCGATTACCGCGGCTCTGGCCAGCAAGCAATATGCGGAGTTTACGATCCAACCGGACCATGATGTTTCCAAGTCGATCTCCGCCTTGAGAAGGCTCTGTCTTCACGGCAAAGGCAAGGAGATTCAGGGAAGGATTCGAAGCATCATCGAGTTCCGGCGATCCGAGATTGCGCAACTGTCAAAACTGGCGCCGAAATGGGCTTCGGCGGGCCAGCTCTTTTCCCGAAACACAGAGTACCCGTTCCAGAGATCAAGCCACTCATGGACGACGCCCTCTCAGTCTGGGGTATTTTCTGCGCAAGAAGCGGAGGGATTCAGAGAACTCGCCAGGAGCGTCTATGTCGCCTCGACGCAGATTGTATCCGCGATTCTGCGCTCATTTGGCGTTTGAGATTTGTCAGACCGTACGCGAGGCGCTAGGCTTACCGAAGCGATCGTAACCGTATTTCGCAAGGTGAACCATATGCACATCCACATGTCCTACGGCAAAACCGGGCTGGAATTGAGCCTGCCCGATGACCGCAACATCACGGCGCTGCGGGCGCGCGCGGAGCG
>JAPLSS010000492.1 GCA_026398515.1 Candidatus Sumerlaeota bacterium
CGCTCCTGGCGCGGCCCGTATTTCATGTATATGCGGATGAGGCCCTGGCGGCCGCTTCCGCCCTTGGTTTCCTTCTTCGCCGTGTCGGCGGCTTTCTTCTTCGATTTCGACGGCGATTTCACGATCTTGTAGTGCTTGATAAAGCCCTCTTCGCGCAGGATCTTGGTCAAAGCGACCTTGATCCGCGACGCGGGGACCTCGACCGTGTCGTGCGCCGCCGTGTTGGCGTTGCGAATCCGCGACAGCATGTCGGCAATCGGGTCAGTCATGGACATGGTTCAGTGTTCTCCAGCGCCGGTTACCAAGAGGACTTCGTCACCCCGGGGATCTGGCCCCGCCCCGCCAGTTCGCGGAAGCAGATGCGGCACATCTGGAACTTGCGCATGTAGCCGCGCGAACGCCCGCAGACCTGACAGCGGGAATGCCGGCGGACTTTGAACTTGGGCGTCTTCTTGGACTTGGCGATCGAACTGGTTTTCGCCATCGAAGATTTTCCTTTTTCCCGTGGTTCGTTCGGAGCGCCACCTCTGGGCCGTGGTGGTTCTCGGCGTTTGCATCGGACCGATAGGACTCATAAGACCTATCGGACCGAGACGACCTAAAGGTCGCACTCCAAACCTCAGATCTCCCGGAACGGCATGCCGAACTGGCGCAGCAGTTCCAGCGCTTCCTCGTCGGTCTTGGCCGAGGTGATAGTCGCGATGTTCAATCCGCGGTCCTTGGCCACCTTGTTGTGATCGAGCTCCATGAAGATCAGGTGCTCGCGAATGCCCATCGAATGATTCCCGCGCCCGTCGAACGAGCGGCTCGGCAGGCCGCGGAAGTCGCGGATGCGCGGGATGGCCACCGTGATCAGTCGGTCCAGGAACTCGTACATCCGGTAGCCGCGCAGCGTCACGAAGCAGCCGATCGGCATGCCGGCGCGCAACTTGAAGTTGGCCACCGACTTCCGAGCGCGCGTGCGCTTGGGCTTCTGACCGGTGATCAGACTGAGCTCCTGTTCGGCGGCGTCCAGCAGCTTGATGTCGCGCGTGCCCTCGCCGACGCCCATGGACACGGTGACCTTCAGCAGCCGCGGAATCTGCATCGGGTTCTTATAGCCGAACTTCTCCGTCAACGCGGCGCGAATCTCCTTGTTGTACCGATCCTTCAGGCGCGGCACATAGCCCTTCAACGCCTCGGCGTCTTCCGAAGGTTCGGCGGCTTTGGCCTTGCCTTTGCCCCCGGCGGCCTTCGGTTCGGCCGCCTTCGCCTCGGCGCCCTTGCCCTTGGCGGCCTTGGGTTCGGCGGCGTCTTCGCCCTTGCCTTTGGCCTTGCCCTTGGGGGCCTTCGGTTCGGCGGCCTTCGGTTCGAGGGCCTGTGGTTCGGCGGCCTGTGGTTCGGCGGCTTCGCCGGTTTTGTCCTGTTGCTCTTCGCTCATCGCTCACGCTCCGCCCGTATCACACCGGGCTCCCGCTCTTCCGAGAAATGCGAACTTTCTTGCCTTCGGCGCCTTCCCCCACGCCGAACCGGGTCGACAGGTTGTTCTTCGGGTCGACCAGCATCACGTTGGAGACGTCGATGTAGGCTTCCTTCTCCTGAATGCCGCCCTGCTGCTGGCGTCCCTTGGCGCGTTGATGGCGCCGGACCAGGTTGACGTGCTCCACCAGGACCTTGACCACGCGGCCGCGCGCGTCGCGGCGCACTCCCAGCACGCGCTCCAGTCGGCCCTTGTCCCGCCCGGTGCGCACCCGCACGCGGTCGCCCTTCTTGATCTGCAGACTCATCGGTGTTCTCTCGCCGTTGGCGTTCCGTGCGCCTCACATGACCTCGGGGGCCAGCGATACA
>JAPLSS010000105.1 GCA_026398515.1 Candidatus Sumerlaeota bacterium
GGAAGAAAACCTCGACCTTTTCCGGCGCATGCGGGCCGGCGAGTTCCCTAATGGCGCGCGGGTCCTGCGGGCGAAGATCGACATGGCCTCGCCCAACATCAACCTGCGCGACCCGGTGATGTATCGCATCATTCACGCCTCGCATCACCGCACGGGCGCGAAGTGGCGCATCTATCCGACCTATGATTTCGCGCACGGGCAGTCGGACTCCATCGAGCGCATCACGCACTCCATCTGCACGCTGGAGTTTGAAGACCACCGCCCGCTCTACGACTGGTATCTCGACCAACTGGGCATTCATCACCCGCAACAGATCGAGTTTGCGCGCTTGAACCTCACCTACACCGTCATGAGCAAGCGCCGACTGCTGGAACTGGTCCGGGAGGGCCGCGTGCGCGGTTGGGATGACCCGCGAATGCCGACGATTTCGGGCTTGCGGCGGCGCGGCTACACCCCCGAAGCGATTCGCGAGTTCTGCCGCCGCATCGGGGTCGCCAAGGCCGACAGCGTGGTCGACGTGGCGATGCTCGAGGACTGCCTGCGCGAGGACCTGAACAAGCGGGCGCCGCGGGTGATGGCCGTGCTGCGCCCGCTGCGCGTCGTCATCGAGAACTACCCCGAGGGCCAGACCGAGGAGCTCGACGCGGTCAACAATCCCGAGGACCCAGCGGCCGGCGCGCGCAAGGTCCCGTTTTCGCGCGTTCTCTACATCGAGCGGGAGGACTTCATGGAGGACCCGCCGAAGAAGTTCTACCGCCTCGCGCCGGGACGCGAGGTGCGATTGCGTTATGCGTACTTCCTCACCTGCAAGGAAGCGGTGAAAGACCCAAAAACCGGGGAGGTTTTGGAACTGCGCTGCACGTACGATCCGGCCACGCGCGGCGGCGACGCGCCCGACGGCCGCAAGGTCAAGGCGACGCTGCATTGGGTCTCGGCGCAACACGCGCTGACATCCGAGGCGCGGCTCTACGATCACCTGTTCTCGAAAGAAGACCCTGAGCAGGCCAAGGAAGGGCAGGACTGGAAATCGAATTTGAATCCGAATTCGCTCGAGATCTTGAGCGATTGCCGCGTGGAACCCAGCCTCGCCGGCGCCGCGCCGGGCGGGCGCGTCCAGTTCGAACGCCTCGGCTACTTCTGCGTCGATCCCGATTCGGCGCCGGGCAAGTTGGTCTTCAACCGCACGGCGACCCTTCGCGACTCGTGGGCCAAGATTCAGAAGGCGCAGAGGAAGGGCGAATAGGATTGCCGATTGTCGATTGGCAATTCTTCAGACAACCGCTCGACTTGTGGACTGCCTGTGGGAGCGACGGATGGCCCACAATTGATCGTTGCGCATTGGAATGCCAAACCAGTAACATATATCCCGTGAACGTGGCTGGATGTCCTATTTCGACCGACCAGGAGACCAGCGATGCCTTCCCAACGAGCCGTCCGCCTCATCTCGTCCTTGGTTGTAGTCTTTGTTATCTTACTTTTTCCCACCGCGAAAGCCGGCACCCAGGAAACGCTGGCCGCGGCGATCGCCGAAAGCAAGGTGACCGCCGCGTTCACCGGAACCGGCGCCAGCAGCGGCGACGCCATCCGTCTGACCGTCCAGAAGACTCCCCAGGCAGGGCCGGGGCCCGTCGTCCTGACCATCCCTCCGGGCACGATGCTCAAGTCCTCAAACCCAAGTGAGCGGAATATGGTCATCGCCGGCGTACGTGGCCGAAAGCTCGACGCCCAAACCTTCACCCCTCAGCCACAGATTACCCTCTCGGACGCCAGTCCCATCACCTACATCCTAGGAGCCTGTCGGAAAACTCGCCGGTCGGGCAAAGATTTTCTTGGGTAAAATCTATATTGGCATGATAATAGCATGCTTGACAAGCGTGCTATACTGGTTCCATGAAAACCTCGACACGCTACCAACCCTGGGAGCCGGATCA
>JAPLSS010000847.1 GCA_026398515.1 Candidatus Sumerlaeota bacterium
GCGCCAAGCGCACGATCAGGAAGACCGCCAGCGCGGCCAGCAGGACGGCGCCCATCCCGATCATCACTCCGCGAGTCGCCTGGTTGTCCAGAAAGCGCTCGCGCAGAACCGTCAGAACGTCCTCGGCCAAGCCGCGGCTCGGCGGGGCCGCCGCGTGGCCCCGCCACCGGGGGGTGTCGGGGGGGGGACGGTGTCGCATCGCCAAGATGCCGGCCAGCCGCCCCGGACGGAGAACGCGCTGAATGCGGAGCCAGCGTTCGATGGTCCGACCATCGCCCAGGCCCGCGAACGACTGGACCGCCACGCGCCCGCCGCCGAAATCCCAGGAGGCGAAAACCGGCCCCTCGCCCAGGGTGAACAGCCCGGGAGGCGCCTCGGCGCCGGGCGCGGCGCCGGCGACGAATCCCGGAATGCGCAACGCGGCCGATGACACGAGGATCGGCTTCGGCGGAGGCGTCTTCTTGGGCGCGGGAGTGGGTTGCGAGGCCGCGGGAGCGGAGGCCGGAGGGCCGGAACGGCCGTACCTGTAATTGGCGCCTCCCCGGGGAGGCGGGGCCATGGGCTTGGGGCGCAGCGGCTGCAGGTCCGCCGTCCGCGTGGTCGCCAAATCCGCCCGAACGCCGCGCGCCGGCGCCGTGTCGCCGAGCGCGTTGAGCGCCTGGGGATCGAGAAACAACAGGCCGCCGGCGGCCACCCAGATCTCCAACGCTTCCTTTTGCGCCGCGGTCCATGCGGCGGGCGCGGAGCGGTCGAGAAAGATCGTGTTCAGCCAGGCCAGTTGCGCCGGATCCTCGGGGAACGGCGAGCCGTCAGGCGTGGCGACGAATGCGTTGGCCGACAAACGGGATGGCGCCGGTCCATAGCCGTATCCGGCATAGCCGTACCCCGACGGCTGCCCGGGGCCCATCGAGTAGTCGATGTAATAGTCGAACGCGGCATTCTCGATATCGGCTCCGGCAGGCGCGGACTGAGACAGGAGTGTCGATTCTCCGGCGGAGTCGTAGTTCAGCAGAAACGACCGATCGACGTCCGGAGAGTAAGCGACGGGATACGGTTGGCGGAATCCCCAGTCCCGCAGCGCATCGGCCCGTTGCCACGTGGGTCCGTCCCAAACGGACGAGGCGGAAAGAGGCGCTCCTCCTTCCTGCGCGGGTCCGCCATCCAGTCTCAGGTCTACGGGACAGTACCAATAGTAGGCTTGTTCTCTCATCAACGCCAGGACCGGCCGCCAAGGGAACACGAAGCTGCGCGTCGAAAGCGGCTCCATGGGGATGCCGCCGAGCAACAGGATGGAGTTTCGATTTCCGGGCCTGAGAGCCAGACTCGCCGTAGCCGTCGTCGGCCATTCGTTGCGGATCATGACGAAGAAACGGTCGGGGTCGCCTGGACTTTGAGAAGTGCGCAGGACGGGCGGCGGGAGCGGCGTCGGAGCGGGCGCCGCGGCGCCCAGCGACAGCGCCGCCAAGGCAAACGCAACTAGCAAGTGGCTAAACGGGCATCGCATGGGCGTTTCCGTTCGCAGTCCCGCCTTCCGGCAACCGATGGTCATGATTCGTGTCTCGTCGTTCTTCGTCGCCACTCGCCCCACGCCAGCAGCGCGCCGAACACCGCCAGTTCCGCCGCGAGGAGCGCCGCCGACCAGCGCCAATCCGCTTCCAGGTAATACTGAGAGATCCCGCCTCCGGCTTCGATTCGGCCGACGGACCAGCCCACTTGGCCGCAGGTCACATCCACCAGCGCCAGCGCCGGCGAGAGCGAAACACACTCGAGCATCCGGACCGGCGCCCGGCTCGAAAACATCAGAACAAGGAACGGGCCCAGCCAGATCGCGAGAGCATGGAGCGCCCCCGCCGTTATCGCCTGCGCGGCGTGGCGCGAACGGCGCGACGCCCACAACTGAAACACGATTTGCGATCCGAGCGCCAGGGCCACGAACGACATGGATTTCCCCACACCCCCACGGAAGACCCAGGACCACGGGGTCGCCGGATGCGAAGCGCCGGCGATCCAGAAACAAGCCAGCAGCGTGATGATCTTGAAGACATAGGAGGCGGCGCGCGGACGGCATCGAAGCCACGGCTCATCGGCGCCGCCGAAGGCGAAGTGAAAGCCGGCCAACACGCCAAGACCCGCCAGGACGGCGAGATTCAGGGCTAGCGCGTCGGGGTCGGTCGAGCTTTGTTTCCAGCCGACCGCGAGAAAATCGAAGGCCGCCGCCACCGCGAGAAGCCACAGGAGGCCCGCCACCAAACTCTTGGCCAGGTATCGCCGGCGGCGAAGCGGCGCGGGCGTGTTCTCGTAAAGACGCTCCCAGATCATCGGCCACGTATACGGAGCGCGCGCCGGCGCCACGAAGCCCAGGGGATTCTCCGCCCACCGCGCGAAACCCTCGCTGAACAGCCGCGGTTTCGGCCGGGAGGCGCCCGGGGGCGCGCCGGAATCGGGCCGCCTCAGCGCAGGACGCATGGGGCCCAGGAGCAAGAGGCCGATGAATCCCGCCGCGAACGCCGCCAGCGCCGCGCCCATCGCCGGCCCATAGGGAAACGGCCACCCCAGGACGGAGAGATGGGCGGCCTGGTACGGGGGAATTCCGAGGGGGCTTGGCGCCGCCAGATGGAGACACGACTGCGCGTCCTTCAATGCCGGCGGCAGCGGGTGCAGCGCGACAAGGAACGGGACATCGACCGCCGTGTTGGAGGACAGACCGAGGATGGGGACGGCCCCGATGAACAGGAACGCCGCCAGGAAGCCGGCCGCAAGGAACGTCGGATAACGCAGGCCGAACTGCAATCCCCCGGCGGCGAACACCAGGAACCAGGCATTGGCGAACACCAGCAGCCACCCGGCCTTGCCCAGCGTAAGCCAGACCGGGACGCGCGCCAACGCCGCGCACGGCAGCAGGACCGGCAGAGTCAGCGAACCGAGAAGAAGCAGATTGCGGTTGAAGCAGACCCACGCCGCCGCCCAGATCCGCGCCGGGTCGAGATGGGTCAGGAACAGCGGCTCAACGCGGTCCGGCCTCAGCAGCAGCGCCACGCCCCGCAACGACGCCACGCACATCAGCCCGGCCAGCGCGGCGATGCTCAGTCCGCCAAGGATCAAGGAGAACAGGGCCGAACTCTGCCCCAATCCGCGTATGGAGGGGGCCTTGACACACAGATACTCGAAGAGCAAATGCCATCCGATGACCGCCAACGGCGCCAGCGCGGCCTGCCATCCCCACCGCCGCCAGCGCCGCCACGCGGAGCGGTTGAAGTAGTCGAGCACGGGGTTGTCA
>JAPLSS010000430.1 GCA_026398515.1 Candidatus Sumerlaeota bacterium
GATTGTGGTGATCGTGTTGATCCTGATTGGCATCGTCATTTACAACGGACTGGTAAACCTGCGCAATCAGACGAAGAACGCTTGGTCGCAGATCGACGTGCAACTCAAGCGTCGCTACGATCTGATTCCGAACCTGGTGGAGACGGCCAAGGGCTACATAGCCCACGAACGCCAGACGCTGGAGGCGGTGACCAAGGCGCGCCAGATGGCCATCGACGCCCAGGGCGTCAAGGCGCAGGCGGCGGCCGAGAACATGCTGACCTCGACGTTGCGCTCGCTGTTCGCCGTGGCCGAGAACTATCCGGACCTCAAGGCGAACCAGAACATGCTGGCGCTGCAGGAGGAATTGACCTCGACGGAGAACAAGATCAGCTTCGCGCGCCAGTTCTACAACGACTCGGCCATGCGCTATAACACCAAGCGCGAAACGTTCCCCAGCAACATTGTCGCGTCCGTGTTCAGCTTTGCCGCCGTCGAGTTCTTCGAAGTCGAAGACGCCGTTGAGCGAAAAGTGGTGAAAGTCCAGTTCTGAGCGCGGAGTGCGGAATGCGGAGTTCCGCGTTGGGGCGACAAGAGTCCAAACCGGTCGCCGGACAGCGGTTGACAGTTCGAATTGACCGCTGAACCCCGAGCTCCCAACTCCGCACGCCGAACTCCGAACTCCCAAATCCTGCCGCCCATGTATGACCTCATCGCCGCCAACAAGCGCAATTCCTGGGTCCTCATCATCCTGATGTCGGCGCTGGTGGTGGCGCTGGGCGTGGCCATCGGCGCGGCCGCGGCCCAGAGCGCGTACGGCGGCCTGGTCATCGCGTTGGGCGTCGCCGTCGTCATGTTTCTGGTCAGCTGGTATGGCGGCGGCGGTCTGATCATGATGGTCAGCGGCGCGCACAAGATCGCTCACGGCGACAACCCGCGGCTGGACAACGTCGTCGAGGAGATGGCCATCGCGGCCGGCATTCCCAAGCCCGAGATCTATATCATCGACGACACCGCGCCCAACGCCTTCGCCACCGGCCGCGACCCCAATCACGCCGCCGTGGCCATCACCACTGGGCTCCTGGAGAAACTCGACCGCGACGAGCTGCAAGGGGTGATGGCGCACGAGATGTCGCATGTCCGCAACTTCGACATCCGTTACGCGATGCTGATGGCCGTGATGGTCGGAACGATCGCGCTGCTCGCCGATTTCTTCCTGCGCATGACGTTCTATGGCCGGGGGGCGCGCCGCCGCAGTTCGGAAGGCCGCGGAGGAGGAGGAGCGCAGGCCATTCTATTTCTGATCGCCATCGTGCTGGCGATTCTCGCGCCCATCGTCGGAAAGATCATCCAACTGGCCATGTCGCGCCAGCGCGAGTTCCTGGCCGACGCCTCGGCCGCCGAATTGACGCGCTATCCCGAGGGCCTGGCGCGCGCGCTGGAGAAGATCGCCAAGGACCCCGAGCCGCTCGAAGCCGCCAACCGCGCCACGCAGCACCTCTACATCGTGAACCCGGTGAAGTCGCTCAAAGGCGAAGAGGGCTTCATCTCTCACCTCTTCTCCACCCACCCGGCCACCGCCGAACGCATCGCGCGCCTGCGCGCCATCGCCCCCGCGGCGCCTCAGGCATAGGAACCACAGGCATCAATCTCGAGCCGGGGTGTTCGGAAGGCGAGTGCGCGTTTGGTGTCCATGTGCAGCTCGGGCTAATCACAAATATCTCTTGCAGCCTCGGACACAAATTGGACACAATCATTACGTCATTCGGCCTACTGCCGTTTCAACCTCCAACCAGGAGTCCGGCAACATGGGATTGATCACCGTGGAGATCTGGGACTCTACCGGCAACAAGCGTCAGACGGCGGAAATCCCCGACGACGCGCCGGTGGACCGCATCATGGCCGTGTTGGTGGACCGCATGAGTCTGCCCAAGAGCAGCCCGGACGGGGCTCCAATGTCATACAAGTTTCACCACAAGGCGTCGGGGCGGCAGTTGCAGGACGAAGAGACCCTCGCTGCTGGCGGCGTTAAGGACGGCGATGTCCTGCGGATCGTTCCGGAGATTACAGCAGGCCAGGGATAGCCACACCCGACTGAGGTGTGCGATGAGCCAAGAGCCTCAAGTCCTTTCGCTCAAGGATCTTGACGCCGAGAGCGAAGATCGATTCCACCGCCTCAAACTGATTCGTTGGTGGGATCAGGATCGACTCCTGAATGCCCGCGCGCTGGTCATCGGCGCGGGGGCGCTGGGCAACGAGATCATTAAGAATCTGGCCCTGCTTGGAGTGGGGCGCATCTTCATCGTTGATTTGGACACGGTGGAGAACTCCAACCTGTCGCGTTCGATCTTGTTTCGCGAGAGCGACTGTGGTCGGCCGAAAGCGCAGGTCGCGGCGGAGTATGCCCGTGGGATTTTCCCCGGCATCAAGGTTCAATGGTTCCGCGGCAACGTCGTTTACGATCTCGGCTTGGGCGTGTTCCACTGGGCCGATGTCGTCCTCGGCGGCCTGGACAATCGCGAGGCTCGTTTGGCCATTAACCGCGCCTGCCACAAAGTCGGCAAACCCTTTATCGACGGCGCTATCGAGGAATTGGACGGCGTGGCTCGGTTCTTCGCGCCCGACGGCCCCTGCTACGAATGCACAATGAGCAAGCGCGACTGGGAACTCCTGGAAATGCGCCGCTCATGCGCTCTGCTGACGCGCAGCCAGATGCTGGAGGGCAAGACCCCCACCACGCCGACGGTCTCTTCGATTATCGCCGGAGTGCAGGTTCAAGAAGCGATCAAGCATCTTCACGGCCATGCGGTCATGGCTGGCAAGGGGCTGCATTTCTACGGAATGACGGGCGAGTCCCACCTTGTCGAGTACACACGGAAGGAAGGATGTTACAGCCACGACCGGTTCGAGCGCATCCTTCCGCTGAAGTCCTCGGTCCGCCAGGCGACCGGTCGCCGCGTGCTCGAAGCCGTTCGCCAGCGCCTCGGCCCGGACACATCTATTGAGTTCAACACCGACATCCTGGCCGGCCTGATCTGTCGAACGTGCAAGACCGACAGGGCGGTCTATCGCTCGCTGGGAAGCGTGACGGAAAAGGAAGGGCGCTGTCCGACGTGCGGGCGGACATGCGAGCTGGTGACCGTCTCCTCGCTTTACGGCGACGAGCCGTTCCTGGACATGCCTTTGGGTTCGATTGGCATCCCGCCGTTCGACATTCTCACCGCGCGCAACGGCGAAACGCGCCTTCACCTGCTCTTCGCGGGCGACGCCGAGGCCGTCCTGGGGACGACGTACTCGAAGGAGGACGCTCTTCATGGCTGACACGCAGGAAGCCATCGATATCGGGCACATCGCGTTGGGGGAATTGCGCCAGGCGAGCTTCCCCGCGGCCGAGAACTGGGAGTTGTTTCGCGTCCATTTCCCGTCCGAAGTTCATGCGGCCATCCTCAAGCACGCCGTGGAGGACGAGGAAGTCGAACTCTGCGGCGTCCTCGTCGGCGAAGTCTGCAAGGACGAGAAGGGGCCGTTCCTGACGATCTGCGGCGCCATCCGGGGTGAGCACGCATCACACCAGGCCGCCCAGGTGACTTTCACGCAGGAAACCTGGGCGCACATCCACCGCGAACTCGACTTGCTCTATCCGGACAAGCGCATCGTCGGCTGGTACCACACCCACCCCGGCTTCGGCGCCTTCCTTTCGCGCATGGATCTCTTCATCCACGAGAATTTCTTCAACCTGCCTTGGCAAGTGGCATTCGTCATCGATCCGCGATCCGGCGAAGAGGGGGCATTTTGCTGGAAAAAGGGAAAGGTCGAACGTATGCGCCATTACTGGGTGGGGCAGGAGGAGCGGGCCTCCCTCGAAGGCGTCACGGCGGGCGCCGGCGATTTGGCGAAGAAGGTTCGCGACCTGGAGACAGGTCTCGAAGCTTTCCAGAACCATTTCAGGCGCCGTCTGCGTGACCTGTCTTGGTCTTTGATCGCCGTAGTCATTGTCTTTGGGTTGATGCTCCTTTGGCTGTTCACCCTTCCATCCGTGCGGGAGTCCGGGTGGAACCGGATTCACTTCTTTTGGTCAACCCACCAAGGAGGCAGCGATGCCGGACGACAAGATTCAGATCAACTGGGACGATCTCAATCGCCCGGAGGTTGACGCCCGTCTGGAGCAGGAGCGCCGGATGAAAGCAGCGGCAGCGCATTATCAACAGCATGCCGCGCCGGGCACCGTCGCTCAACCCGGCGTTCCTATGGACGGACAGCGGGTATATGGACAATTGGCCTCCGGCCCGGCGCGTGTATCCAATGGCGCCAGCGCGGGATTGGGATCCGGGAGTCTCGCCTACTCGTCCGTCGTTTACATGTGCGTTGCTGGGCTGCTGATGGCCTTTATCGGCTGGGCAGTGACAGAAGGGCGGATGAATCGCGAGGAGGCGAACGAGAACACATTAGTGGAGTTGATTACAGATGCTCTGGAGAGGCGGGGATTGACCTTTGCAGAAGTCATGGAAAAGCCGGAAACCGAACAGCAGCGCATCATAGATGAAATCAAAGCCGAGATCAGGGGGAGGAAGATCGCCAAGAGCGCGCTTTGGTTCGCCATTATAGGCGCCTTCATCGGCCTGGGACTGGGCGCCGCGGAAGGTGCCGTCAGCAGGGCTTACCAAGCCGCCGTAGTGGCCGGACTGGTTGGCGGCTTGGCTGGGTTTATTGGAGGTGGAATCGCCGGAGGGATGGCCCAGATTCTTTACGTCGCGCTGCTTTCCGCTCAGAGCGAACAGGGGAGCCTCGGATTGCAGATCCTTGCTCGTACGATGGGATGGGGGCTGGCAGGGATGCTATTGGGAATCGGCCAAGCCATCCCAATGAAGTCGGCGAAAAAGATTCGCAATGGCTTGCTCGGCGGCTTAGCCGGCGGCCTGATCGGCGGGTTCCTGTTCGATTCGATCAGCCTTGTCTTTCATAGTGGAGGTACAAGCCGCATGATGGCCCTCTGTGTCATCGGTGGGGCGACGGGATCTATGATTGGCATCGTTGAAAACTTGCTAAAAGACGCGTGGTTGCGCGTGGTCGCCGGGCCCCTGACCGGCAAGCAGTTTGTTATCTATCGAAATCCAACGGCCTTCGGCAGCTCCCCCAAAGCGGATATTTATCTGTTCAAGGATCCGTCAATCGAGCCGCGCCACGCCCTCCTGCATTCAACACCTCAAGGATACGTCCTTGAGGACACCCGGTCCGCTTCCGGGACATACGTCAATGGCCGCCGAGTTGCTCAGCAGCGACTGCGCCCCAACGATCTGATCCAGATCGGCCAATACCAGTTTGCTTATGGCGAGAAGGCTCGCGCCTCTATCGTTCCAGGAGGGCTGGCATGAGCGACTCGGGCAAGATTCGAATCAGCCCATCTGATCTATCGAAGCCCCTGAATTCCCCGACGGCGGGATCGGCTTCCTCCGGCTCTTCTCCCACGGTGAGGATCGACAGGAAGAACGCCTCAACCATCCGGATAGACCTGGAAAGCGTGCTGACCGATGGCCCACCGCGCGCGAAGCCGCCCGTTCAGGTGGCGCCGGCCGCTACGACCGGTCAAGCCATCCGCGTTCGAAAGGACACCGTCCAACGCGACCTACCCCCAACCATGAAGGCGAATCGGCTAATCGCCGGCCAGAAATGCCCGATCTGCAACGGCGAGATTCAGCTGGGACAGGATGTGCGTAACTGCCATTCCTGCAAGATCAGCTATCACCTCGAGTGCTGGAACGAGAATCGCGGATGCGGAACGTACGGCTGCCCCAACGGTCCCGGCGCCAAGGAGCGCATTGGGACGCCACAGATCAGAGTCGTACCTCATGAAAGCCAGCCTCCTCAAGAGCCAGCTACAGCCGCCGTTGTCGCTTATGCGGCAAAGCAGCCGACTGTTTCGGAGGACGGGTGGACGGGCAAGGTCATATACTGCTCACAGTGCGGCCAACGGATCCCTGATCAGGCGACGATCTGCATTCACTGTGGGGTTGCCACAGGAAGAGGCCCGGTCGCGGTCCATCCAACGAGCCGACTTGCCTATATCCTTCTCGGTCTCTTTTTTGGTTTGCTGGGCATTCACAATTTCTATGCCGGCCATACCGTACGAGGCGTGGCGCAACTGCTTATCACAGTTTTCACAGGGGTGTTCATTTTCCCCTTGATCGTCGTGTCTATCTGGGTCCTTGTCGAAATATGCACTGTTTCACGAGATGGAGAAGGTCGTGCCTTTACGTGACCGACTCGCAGACAAGAGAATGGACAGCGACCTCTCAGTCTGGCGCGCATCCTTCCCCTGGAGCGCCTCGGCCCTGATGATCAAGGTTTTCTGTTGAGGTTGAAGTGGAATGCCGGGGATGTGGGATAAAGGTGGGTGAAGATTGGCTGATTCGGCAGCGTCTTCGCTGTCTTGAGGAGCAGATCCCTTTTGGGACTTCTCGCCTGGCCTCCAGAACAGCATCATCTTTGGCCGGGTTAGACGACCGATGTTTTCCTCAGACTGGTGTTTCAAGCCATGTCCTCTCCACGTTTGAGACGTCTTCAAGCTGATTTCGATGCGGTCTCCGGGCGATTCGCCAATGACGGCACTATCCGCATCCGTTCCACTCGTGGCAATCCGCCGGAGAGATACGAAATCGAGTTCCTGGTGAGGGGGCTGGAGCTCACAGACGATGGCCGGATTGTCGAGCGCGGCAACCACGTTGCCGAGATCAACCTGACCTCCGGCTATCCCCGCCAAGCCCCGCAGTGCAAGATGCTCACCCCCATCTTCCACCCCAACTTCGACGTGGCGGCCATTTGCATCGGCGACCATTGGGCCGCCTCCGAATCACTTCACGACTTGGTCGTCCGGATCGCCGAGATGATCGCCTACCAGTCATACAACACTAAGTCGCCCCTAAACGGTGAAGCCGCTCGATGGGCCGACGAGAACTCAAGCGTGCTACCCATTGACACCCGTTCTTTCATCGCTCCCGAGGCCGAGCTGCCGATTGTCTTGCTCGCTCCCAAGCCGGCACTGGCGAAGAGCGGCCGGGTCTGCGCCAACTGCGCCGCCGAAGAGTCCGATTCCCCCCTCACTGAGACCAGCCCCGGCGTATTCCACTGTGAAGATTGCCTTATCCCCTGTTCGGCATGCCAGCGGCCGATGCCGCTCGGAAGCGAGTACTGCCTCGATTGCCAGAACCGTCTCCAGACGCTTGTCAGCGTTGGTCAAACCCTGCTGCTCGCAGGCGATCCAACAGGCGCCCAGCGCCGGGCAGAGGAGGCCCTTGCTGTCGCCCCGCATTTCGCGGACGCTCTGGCCCTAAAGGAGAAGGCCCTTGGCCTTCGCAAGAACGCCGAGGAAGTCCTGGCGGACGCAAGCGCCGCTTACAATGAAAGACGGTTCGTCCGTGTCATTGAGTTAACTCAGCAACTTCGAAGCCGAGGCTTCTCTCTGGCCAGGCTGGAGAAGGTCGAGACTCGCGCCCAGGCGGCTATCGCGCAAGCAACCCAACTCCAGAACGCCTCGTCCATTGACATCAGGGCCAATCCCAAAGGTGTCATTGCCGCCTGCAAGGCGGCCCTAGAAGTCTGCTCCGATCTGCCGGAGGCGAAAACCCGCCAGCGTGAGGCCGAGGCCCTCCTCGCTCATGCCAACAACCGCGCCAACCTCATCTTCTCACACGTCAGAAACCTTGCAGGACGCCAGCCGACGCGTCCCTCAGATCTGGTTGCGCTGCAACGCATGCGCCAGGACGTCCAGGAGTTGGCCGGAATCTTGGGGCCTGAAGATCAGCGCTTGATGGCGCCGGATGTCTTGCTTGATCGTTGGAAGGAAGCGGTCGTCTTAGCTGCCGACGCCACGCGGAGAAAGACGACGGGCTACTGCATCACCATGATCCTCGCATGGGTCGTCGGACCACTTGGCGTGGTCTGTCTCACGTGGTTTCAGTCACATCACGGCCGTATCATCTGGTATCTGGCGCCCATAGCCCTCCTTGAAGGTATATGGGACGACGTGCTGGTTGCCAGTCCGTTCTTCTTCCTCTGCCTGGTTCTTCTTATCCTGCCGTGTTGGGTCACATGGAAGTGGCTGCGGCTTGCCAGCCTCAACGCGCAATGGAACGCTGCCCAACAAGACTTCTGAGAATTCAGGGGACAGCCTCATGCGCCTCCTATGATAATTATCCAGTCATCATCTTGGCCGCCTATCTGTGCCTGGTCGTGCCTAGCGGCGTGATGAAGATCGACTGATTTCATTATACAGCGTATCGCGCAACACGGGCCGGCGGCCGGCTTCGACGATTAAGCGTTCGAGGTCGGCGAGGGTCAGCGCTTGCGGGGTCGACGCGCCGGCCATGTGGCCGATGGCCTCCTCGACGACCGTGCCGTCCAGGTCGTCGGCCCCGAACCACAGCGCCACTTGCGCCGTCTTCAGGCCCAGCATCACCCAATACGCTTTGATGTGCGGGAAATTGTCAAGCAGGAGGCGCGAGACGGCCATGACGCGCAGGTCGGTCAGACCCGACGGCCCCTTCAGCCCCTGGATGCGCAAATTCTCGGTTTGAAACGGCAGCGGAATAAAGGCCTGGAAGCCGCCGGTCTGGTCTTGCAGCGCGCGCAATCGCTCCAGGTGGTCAATGCGCTCGTCCCACGATTCCAGGTGGCCATAGAGCATCGTGGCGTTGCTCTTCAGCTCTTCCTCGTGGGCGATGCGATGAACCTCGAGCCACGCGCGCGCATCGGCCTTGTGCCCGCAGATCCGTTGGCGCAGCGGCTCGCTGAAGATCTCGGCGCCGCCGCCGGGGAGCGACCCCAGACCGCTTTCCTTCAACCGCCGAATCGTGTCGCGCACGCCCAGCCCGCTCAGGCGGGCGAGGTGGTCGATTTCGACCGCGCTGAACGCCTTGAGATGCAGATGGGGGAAACGCGCGCGCAAGCCGGCCAGCATATCGAGATAGTATTGAAACGGCAGATCGGGATGCAGGCCGCCGACGACGTGGAGTTCCGCGCACCCCGGCGGGCATTCCTCGGCGGCCTTGCGAAAGATCTCGTCGAGCGTATGCGTCCAGCCGCCGTCTTCGCCCGGCCGCCGCGAGAAGGCGCAGAATTCGCAGCCGGCCACGCAGACGTTCGAGTAGTTGATATGGCGGTTGATGTTGAAGAATGCCTTGTCGCCGTTGCGCCGCTCGCGGACGTGGTTGGCCAGCGCGCCCAAGCCGAACAGATCGGGCGTTTGCGAGAGAACGAGCCCCTCTGCGTGCAACAATCGTTCGCCGGCGAGGACTTTGTCGCGGATCGGCGCCAGCGCGGGATCGAAAATGGGGAGGGGGACCGGCATGGGTCTCAGTGGCGCAGGCTTTCCAGCCTGCGCTCTTTGCAGTACGGTCATTCCAGGCTGCGCAGGCTGGAAAGCCTACGCCACCTCAGATGGGGCACTTCCTTATACCACCTTCTGCGTCGCGATCTGGCCGCCGCAGCTGGTGTCGAAGCGAACGGCCGCTTCCACGGCGCGCTGGGCGATGGCTTCGGCGGAGAGCTTGGACTCATACAACGCGAACATCGCTCCGGTGGCGTAATCCGCGCCGGAGCCGATCGCGCTATAGTTGCGGATGCTGAAACCGACAGGTTGCTCGACACCTGGAAGATGCCGTGGCGATTGGCCACCAGGAACTCCGAATCCAGGTCCGCGAATGGGTCCTTCTCGCCGTGCGCCTGCTCGTTGACCAGGGAATAGGTCTCCCGCAACTCCTTCCAGAA